>NZ_JBFBBY010000142.1:0-18413 GCF_040682875.1 Amycolatopsis sp. NPDC051071
GAGTGTTTTGGGTTGTTAGAACGACCCAAAACACTCACGACAACCCGACCCATGCACTCCCGCAGCCCAGGACCATCGCACGCGTAAGCCAAGTGACTCAGGGGCCGTCGACGCCCGGCGTCCAGCTCTCCGGGTCACCGGATTCGGTCAGTACCGGCTGGTGCTGGGCGAATCCCTCCGGTGCGTCCGCGTGCCACGGGAAGTGCCCGTCCGGCGTGGCGACGATCAGCTGCAGTGCTGGGAAGTCCCCGTCCGGGTAGATCAGGAACGCGCTCCCGAGGTACTCGGGATAGTGCCCCTTCGCGACCCGTTCGAAGACCACCGCCGCGCCCTCGAAGAAATCGTCGTAGCGCCTGCCGACCTCGAAGATCTCACCGTTGGCGGCACGGTCGACGTAGGCGTCGAGCAGGACCGGCCCCATATGCTCGGGCAGTCCGATCACGACCGCTTCCGCGACGCTGTGCAGTGCCCAGGCGCAGGCGGTGAAGCAGTGGCCCGCTCCCTCGTCGTCGCCCGCGACCGCGATGACCGCGTTCCCTCTCGCCTGCGCCTGCGACTCGATCCACTGGATGAGTTCGGTTTCGTCGGCGGTGAGGGCATCGGCTTCGGAGGTCGTCACGCGCGACATTCTGCCCCACGTCCGCGTCCGCACCTAGTCCCGGGACGGATTTTCCGCGGCATGGCGGGAAAACCGATCAGCCGACCTCGGCCATGACTTCGTCTGAGACATGGAATCCAGCACAGTGCGTAAACGTTCCGCACGTCGTCACGAACGACCGATCAGCCGACCTCAGCCATGACCTCGTCTGAAACGTCAAAGTTCGCGTAAACGTTCTGCACGTCGTCGCAGTCTTCGAGGGCGTCGATGAGCTTGAAGACCTTCTTCGCGCCATCGACGTCCAGCGGGACGCTGACCGACGGCAGGAACGTGAGGTCCGCGGACTCGTACTCGAAACCGGCTTCCTGCAAGGCTTTCCGGACGGGGACGAGGTCGGTGGCCTCGGAGACGATCTCGAAGTTCTCGTCGAGGTCGTTGACCTCTTCGGCGCCCGCGTCGAGTACGGCCATGAGGACGTCGTCCTCGGAGGCCTCACCCTTGGGCATGATCACGACGCCCTTGCGGTTGAACATGTAGGAGACCGAGCCCGGGTCGGCGAGCGAGCCGTTGTTCCGGGTGAGCGCGGTCCGTACCTCCATGGCGGCGCGGTTCTTGTTGTCGGTGAGGCATTCGATCAGCACGGCCACACCGTTCGGGCCGTAGCCTTCGTAGGTGATGGTCTGCCAGTCGGCGCCACCCGCCTCTTCACCGGCGCCGCGTTTGCGGGCGCGTTCGATGTTGTCCTGCGGGACCGAGTTCTTCTTGGCCTTCTGGATGGCGTCGTAGAGCGTCGGGTTGCCATCCGGGTCGCCACCCCCGGTCCGTCCCGCCACCTCGATGTTCTTGATCAACCGGGCGAAGAGCTTGCCGCGCTTCGCGTCCAGGTTGGCCTTCTTGTGCTTCGTGGTGGCCCACTTGGAGTGGCCGCTCATCTCTCCTCCATCTACTCCCGCGCGCCGTCTCCGAGCACCGCGGTGTCAGTGTTTCCTAAGCCTGCCGCACGAGGTCGACGAACAGCCTGTGCACACGGTCGTCCCCCGTGAGTTCCGGGTGGAACGACGTGGCGAGTACCGCCCCCTGCCGGACCGCGACGATCCTAGCGGCCACGTCGCCGGACCCCGGCATTTCGGGGACGCTGGCGAGTACCTCCACCCCATCGCCTGCTTTTTCGACCCACGGGGCGCGGATGAACACAGCGTGCACCGGCCCGCCTTCGACGCCGGTGAAGTCGAGGTCGGCCTCAAACGAGTCGACCTGCCGTCCGAACGCGTTCCGCCGGACTACGACGTCGAGCCCGCCGAGTTGCCGCTGGTCGGGGCGTCCGTCGAGGGCCTGGCGGGCGAGCAGGATCATCCCGGCGCACGAGCCGAACGCGGGCAGGCCGTCCGCGATGCGCTCACGCAGGGGTTCGAGCAGTTCGAAGGTCTCGAGCAGCCTCGACATCGTGGTCGACTCGCCACCCGGCAGCACCAGACCGTCCACTTCGGACAGTTCGCTCGCGCGGCGGACGGGCAGCGCTCGCGCGCCGGCGCGTTCCACCATCGCGGCGTGCTCCCGTACGTCACCCTGCAGTGCGAGCACGCCGACCACCGGCCGTGCTCCCGTCGCGATCGCCACCCGACCTCCCGAAAGACCTTCCCTCCAGCTTAGGCGGTTCCGGGAACGGCCAGGTCAGGGGACCCCGGCGAGCCGGAGCAGGGCGGCGGTCGCCGCGGCCGCGACGACGACCAGGGCGAACGGCGCCTTACGCCAGGCGAGGACGCCGCCGACCAGCACCCCGGCGGGCCGGGCGTAACCGGCGAACTCGTGCCCCTCGGTCAGCGCGGCGACCGCGACCAGGGCGGCCAGCAGGACGACAGCCGAACGCGCCATCAGTTTCTCGGCCTTGGGTGAAACGGTCATCCGGGCCTTCAGCACCGGTCCCGCGAACCGGAAGGCGAAGGTCCCCGCGGCGAGCACACCACCCGCGATGATCAGTTCGAGCGGATCCATCAGTGCACTCCTTCGGGTTCACGTTCGGCGGGTTCCTTCGCGGCCACCCCGGCCAGCACGCCGACCATGGCGAGCAGCACCGGGAGCCCGGCGGGCAGGAACGGGGTCGTGGCCAGCGCGACGGCGACGCCGACGAACACCGGCAGCCGGGCGGCGCGGTCCTTGAGCGACGGCAGGACCAGCGCGAGCAGGACCGCCGGGAAAGCCGCGTCGAGACCGAAGGCGTCCGTGTCGCTGATCGCCGTCCCCGCGTACGCCCCGGCGACGACGCCGACGTTCCAGCACACGAACAGCCCGATCCCGCAGACCCAGTACGCGGCCCGGCGACGGGCCTCGTCGCGCTGAGCCAGCGCGAACGCGACCGATTCGTCGATCATCAGGTGGCTGCCGACGATCCTCGACGACCACCGCTTGCCGAGGACGTCACCGATCGCGAAGCCGAACGGCACATGCCGGGCGTTGGCCAGCAGACCCGCCGCGACGGCCGCGACCGGGCTCCCGCCCGCGGCGATGATGCCGACGAACATGAATTGCGAGGCACCGGCGAAGACCAGCACCGAAAGCAGCATCGGCGCCCAGATCGGGAAGCCGGAGCCCACCGCGATCGCGCCGTAGGAGATGCCGACAATGGTGTCGGCGAGGCAGACCAGCCCGATGTCACGGAGAAGATCGCGCCCCAGGACACGCGTGGTTGTTCGCCATATCGAACGCATAGCGTCATACAATGAACGAACGCACTCGTGTTCGTCAAGGCGAACGCAACGACCGATGGAGCGAACGCATGTCCCCGACCGCGTCCGACGGCGCACCACTGGACGTCATCGCCACTTCCCTGCGCCGGGAACGCGCCCGCACCGGGCTGTCCCTCACCGAGGTCGCCAAACGCGCCGGCCTCGCGAAGTCCACGCTCTCCCAGCTGGAATCGGGGACCGGGAACCCGAGTGTCGAGACGATCTGGGCGCTGTGCGTCGCACTCGACATCCCGTTCTCGCGGGTGGTCGAGCCCGAACGTCCCCGTGTCCAGGTCATCCGCGCCGGCAGCGGCCCGACGGTGTTCGCCGAACACGCCGACTACGCGTGCACCCTGCTCAGCTCCTGCCCGCCCGGTGCCCGGCGCGACGTGTACCTGATTCGCGCCGAGCCCGGGAAACCCCGGCTTTCCGACCCGCATATGAGCGGGATCGTCGAACACATCGTCCTCAGCGCCGGGCGCGCCAAGGTCGGCCCGCGGGAGGACCCGGTGGAACTGCTGCCCGGCGACTACATCTGCTACCCCGGCGACGTCCCGCACATCTTCGAAGCACTCGAACCGGGCACCTACGGCGTCGAGATCGCGGAGTACACCTAAACCGCGTCCTTGGCGGGCTCGGCTTCGTCGGTGACGTCGGCGAGCCGCCAGCCACCCTTCCGGCGCAGCACGAGGAGGTAGTACGCGATCGAGAGCAGGGCGACGACGGCGGTGACGATCAGGCTCGGGCGTCCCACCGCCGGGTCGAGCAGGTTCTGGTAGACCACGTACACCAGCACGGCCAGTGCCAGCACCGGCGCGACCGGGAACCACGGCATCCGGTACTTCGCGTGGGCGGTGGCCCCGGTGCGGCGGCCGACGATCGCGCCGACGCAGAGTGCCGCGTAGACGGCCACGATCGACGTGCTCGTGACCACCAGCAGCAGTTTCGGGTCGACGAAGCAGAGCAGCGCGGCCACCAGGCCGGTGCCGACGGTGGCCACCCACGGCGTCCCGAACTTCGGGTGCACCGCGGACAACGCCCGGTTGATCGGCGACGGCCAGGCGCGATCGCGGCCACTGCTGAACAGCATCCGCGAGCTGATCAGGACGATCGCCAGCACCGCGTTGATGATCGCCAGCGCGACCGCCAGGCCGAGCACGGTGTCGAGCGTTCCACCGCCACGCGAGTCGATGAAGTAGGACAACATGTTGCCCGAGGTGAACAACGCGTTCAGGTCGGGCGCGCCGAGCAGGACCGCGGTCACCGGGATCAGTTCGGCGAGCACCGTGATGCCGAGCGCGAACAGGATCGCGCGGGCGATCCCGCGGGAGGCGTCCTGGGTCTCCTCGCCGAAGTACACCGCCGAGCCGTAGCCGTTGTAGGCGAAGATCGCGACCGACGTGGCGATCGCGATGGCGCCGACCGTCGCCGGGCTCCCGTCGGTGGCGACCGGATGCGCGAGCAGCTCGCTGAACGACCGCGCCGGGTTGATCAGCCCGAGCGCGCTGACCACGATCAGCGCGAGGATCTCGATGGCGAGGAAGACGCCGGTCACCCAGGCGTTGAGCTTGATGTCGAACACCCCGACCACGGCGGCGACCACGCAGGTCACGGCGGCGATCACCGGACCGGGCACGCCGGGCATGAGCACGCCGAGATAGGTGCCGACGCCGAGCGCGATCACCGCGACGATGAGCACCTGCGTGATGATCATCAGGCCGAGCACGGCGAATCCCGGCAACCGGCCGAGCGTGCGGGTGACGATCGCGTACTCGCCGCCCGCCAACGGGAAGGCCGAGGCGAGTTCGGCGTAGACGAAGGCCATGAAGACGCCGACGACCGCGGCGGCCACGAAGCTGTAGAAGGCACCCGTACCGGCGCCGGAGAGCACTCCCGGCGCGATGATGAAGACCGATGAGGCTGGACTGATCGCGGAGAGCGTGATGAGCAGCGTGCCGAGGGTGCGCAGACCGCGGCGTAGGGCGGGAGTGGACACGGCCGACCTCCTACAAGGTGGATTCTTTGAGTCCCCTTCGAAGAACTGTTGAGCACGCATCAAAGGCCCTTCACGGTGTGACGTCAAGACCTGATTCGGATCAGGTCTTGCGTTTTTCGAACAAGATTCGAAGAATGGAGGGATGGCAAGACCGAGCAAGGCACCGCAGCGACGGGCCGAACTGATCGAGGTGGCCGGACGCGCCGTCATCGACCGCGGGGTGCTGAACCTGCGGCTGCGGGACATCGCCGAGAGCGCGGGCCTGTCGTCCGGCTCGATCCTGTACTACTTCCCCACCCTCGCCGACCTGCTGCAGGAGGTGCAGCGTGAGGCGGTGGCCCGCTTCTGCTCGGCGAGGAAACAGGCCGCGGCCGCGAAGACGGACCCCGGTGAGCGGCTGCGCTCGATGATCCGCAGCGGCCTGCCCACCGGCCCCGGCGACGAACTCTGCGTGCTGCTCTACGAACTCGGCACGATCGCCCGCCGCGATCCCGTGTACGCCGCCCGGCACATCACGCTCTACGAGCAGCAGGTGGGGATCTACACCGGCATCCTCGAAGCAGGCGCGGCCACCGGCGATTTCACCCTGACCGCGGACGCCGTCTCGATCGCGCGGAACCTGGTCGCATTGGAGGACGGCTACGGCCTGCACCTCACCCAGGCCGTCCCGACGCTGGAAACCGCGACCGCCGAAGCGATGCTGCTCTCCTACGCCCGCACCGCCACCACGCATCCCCTGGAGGAAAGTTCATGACCCGCGCCCGTGATCTGGGTATCCCCTTGCCCGGCCGGACCGGCGCGCACAACGCGCTCACCGACGTCCCCGGCGTCGAGATCGGCTACACGACGCTCGTCGAAGGCGAGTCCGTGCGCACCGGCGTCACCGCCGTGCTGCCGCGCGGGCGCGAGGATTTCGCCGTTCCGTGCGCGGCCGGGACGTACGCCCTCAACGGCAACGGCGAGATGACCGGCACCGCGTGGCTCGCCGAAACCGGGTCGCTGACGCTGCCGGTGCTGATCACCTCCACGCACGCCGTCGGCCCAGCCCACCGCGGCGTGATCGACTGGGTGGCACGCGAACGGCCCGACGTGGCGGCCGAATGGCTGCTGCCGGTGGTCGCGGAGACCTGGGACGGCTACCTCAACGACAGCGTCGCTCCGACCATCCACAGTGGACACGCGGTCGCCGCGATCGACGCCGCGCGGACCGGTCCGGTCGACGAGGGTTCCGTCGGCGGCGGCACCGGGATGACCTGTTACGGCTTCAAGGGCGGCACTGGTTCGGCTTCCCGAGTCGTGTCCTATGGGGACGACGAATACACCGTCGGTGTGTTGGTACAGGCCAACTTCGGCTCGCGGCGTGAGCTCACCGTCGCCGGTGAGCCGGTCGGGCTGGACCTGGGCGACGACAACCCGATGGAGGAGGCCTGGGCGGCACCGGCGGGCGCGGGGTCGGTGATCGTCATCGTCGGTACCGACGCTCCCCTGCTACCGGGACAGTGCACGTCACTCGCGCGCCGGGTCCCGCTCGGCCTCGCCCGCACCGGCACGGCGGGCTCGCATTTCTCCGGTGACCTGTTCCTCGCGTTCAGCACCGCGAACCCGGCCGCGCTGACCAGCCGGTTCCCGCGGACCGAGGAGGCGGAGTACGAGAACCTCCGGTTCGTCCCGTGGGGCAGGCTCGACCCGTTCTTCGAAGCCGTGGTGCAGGCGACCGAAGAGGCGGTGCTCAACGCGTTGTTCGCCAACGAGGAGATGACCGGTCACCGGGGGCACCGGGTCCCCGCACTGCCGACGGCGCACTGGCTCGGCTGAGGTTCAGGAACGGGACAGGGCACCCAGCAGCCGGTCGCAAGCGGCCGCGCTGCTGCGGTTGCCCGCCCCGGCGAACTGCGAGGACGCGCCGGTCAGCACCCGCGCCGCGGCCTTCCGCTCCCCCAGGATCGTGTAGGTCCGCCCGATGTCGAGCCGGACCTGCGCCGCGCACAGTTCGTCGGACAGCGATTCGAGCAGTTCGAGCGCGCGGCGCAGGCAGGACATCGCACCACGCGGATCCCGGCGCCGTAGGTGCAGTTGTCCTTGCCTGCGCAGGACGAGCGCCATTCGGTGCGTGTCGTCCAGTTCGGCGCAAAGCCGCCAGGCCGCGTCCAGTTCCGCTTCGGCCTCGTCCAGCAGGCCTAGTTCCGTACTCGCGACGGCGTGTGAGGTGTGCAGATGCGCCATGCCGAGCACGTCGCCGATCTCGGTGAAGATCGCCAGCGCGCGCCTCGCCGTCGCCCTCGATTCGGCGTGCCGTCCGATGGACCTGGAGACAACGCAGAGCCCGGTCAACGCCCTGGCCCGGCCGGCGGGATCGCCGACGCGTTCGCTGATCCGGTACGACTCTTCAAGTGCCTTGGCCGCCTCCTGGTAGTCGTCCCAGTACAGGTGGAGCTGGCCGATCCCGCGCAGGAGCGCCGCTTCCCCGCGTGCGCATCCCGACGTCCTCGCCGCGTCCAGCGCACGCCGATGGCAGCGCGACCACTCCGCGTACAGTCCACTGTGGTCGAAGTAGGAAGCGGCCACGACGGCGATTTCCCAGGCCAGCTCGCCGAGTCCGGCGTCGGCCGCGTGGGAGACGGCGGCCTCCAGCGCGGGAAGTTCAGCCTGGAACCACGAAAGCGGTTCGGTCTCCGGTGTTTCGCCGAGCGGGGTGCGGACGGCGTCGCCGGGCTCAGGCCGGAGAACGCTGCTGGGCAGCCGATCCGCGGCCTTCTCCGCGAGCCAAAGCCAGCCGCCGAGTGCCCGTTCGACGGCGTCCGCGCGTTCTTGTTCCGGCTCGGCGGCGACCTCCTCGATCGCGAAGGCACGCAAGAGGTCGTGCATCCGGTAGCGGGCTACTCCCGCTCCCCGCGAGACCGGTTGGATCAGATGCCGGTGCCGCAGGTCTTCGAGCGCGCCGACGGCGGAATCGGGCTCGCCGCCGTCGGCCAGCGCGGCCGCCCATGCCGGGAAATCGGCCGCGGGCAACAGACCCAGCCTGCGGAAAAGGCGACGGCGGTCCGGCGCGAGTTGCCGGTAGCCGAGCGCGAGACTGCCGCGGACGGCGAGATCCCCGGCCCGCAGCCAATCCAGCCGCCTCCGTTCGACGGAGAGTTCGGCGGCGACGTCGGCGAGTGTCCAGCCGGACCGGTCGCCGATCCGGCTGGCGACGATCCGCAGTGCCAGCGGGAGACCGCCGCAGTATTCGAGAACCTGCTGGGCGGCAACGGATTCCTCGTCGATCTCGGTGAGCCGTGCGAGCAGAACGGCCGCGTCTCCGGGCGGCAGGACGTCAACCGGGACCTGACGGCCGAGTTCGAGGCCGTCCAAGGCGAACCGGCTCGTGACGAGCACCGCGCAGCCACCACCGGCGGGCAGCAACGGGCGCAGCTGCGCCTCGCCGTCGGCGTCGTCGAGCACCAGCAGGACCCGGCGCCCGTGGACCAGGCTGCGGAACAGGCAGGCGCTTTCGTCGACGTCGGAGGGGATCGCGTCGGAGGGGACGCCGAACGCACGCAGGAACCCGGCGAGTACGGCCTCCGGTGACCGCGGTTCGTTCGTGGTACCGCGCAAGGCGGCGAACAGCCTGCCGTCCGGATAGGCGTCGGCGACCCGGTGCGCCAGCCGGACAGCCAGCGAGGACTTCCCGACCCCGCCCGCGCCGGTGAGCAGCAGGACGCGTGGCGTCTCGCGATTCTCGTCCGGCGCCAGTTCCGCCAGCAGTTCCGCGACCAGCGCGTCCCGGCCGATGAAATCCGGGATCCCCGGCGGAAGCTGGCTCGGCACCGCGGGTTTCCGGTAGGCGGGGTATTCGCGCGTCGTCATTCCCGGGCCGTCGCGGAGGATCTCGCCCTGCAGTGCGCGGATCGCCGGAGACGGCTCGACGCCCAGTTCGTCGATCAGCCCACGGCGCCATTTCCCGTAGACGTCGAGTGCTTCGGCCAGTCGGCCCGCCCTGGTGAGCGCGGTCATCAACTGGCCGCAGGTCCGTTCCCGGAACGGGGCGGCGGTGAGCATGTCGCGTAGTTCGGGCACCAGGCGGTCGTGCTCACCGAGCCCGAGTTCGGCGTCCACCCTGTCCTCCAACACCGAAAACCGCTGGTCCTCCCAGCACGCGACGACCTCGGCCGCGACGGGGACCCCGGCGAGTACCGGTCCTCGCCACAGGTCGAGCGCCTCACGGAACCGCTGGGCAGCCTCGCGATGACATTCGCGGGCGAGCAGCTCGCGTCCCTCGGCGGCCAGGCAGGTGAACAGGCCGGTATCGGTCTCCGATGACCGCGCGTTGAGCAGGTACGCCGTTCCCTTGGTCAGGATCGGCTGGTCACCCCGCGGCGAACGCAAGGCGCGCCGGAGCCCGGAGATCAGCCCCTGGACCTGCACTTTCGCCGACGCGGGCGGGGTGTCGCCCCAAAGTCCGTCGATGATCCGGTCGCATGAGACCAGCTGTCCGGCCTCGACGAGCAGCATCGCGAAGACTCGTCGTGCCTGCGGCGGACCGAGTGGGAGGTCCACACCCACCCACTCGGCGGCCGGCTCCCCCAGCAAGCGGTAGAAGCGTTCCCCTGTCGCCATGAAGCCCCCTTCGCTGTGACATGTACAAAGAGAGTGTCACAGCTCGTCGGGCCTTGGGTGAGGTTCGCGTCATCCGAACGAGGGAATCGCTCAAGGATCGTCAGTGGTCGCGGCGAGTCAGCATGAGCAGGTCGTCGATCACCTGCTCCGGGCCGCCGTAGGTGAGGTACGAGATGGCGAACATCGGTGCGACCACGCGAGCCCAGGCGAACAGCCGGTCCCCGTCGAGCCCGCAGGCAACGGCCACCGTCTGGCACCGGGCCTCGACACCCTCGTGCTCGGCTCCGGACACCACGTAGTCGACGGCGTCGAAGCACGGATCGCCGACGCACGCCTTCGGATCGATCGCGACCAGACCGCGTGACGGGCCGCCGTCGAGGGCGTTGCCGAGGTGCAGGTCGCCGTGCAGCAGCACGCGGGTGTCCTGGGTGTCCAGCAACGTCTCGCATCGCCGGATCGTCCGCTGCCAGGTGTCCTGGTCGATCCGGGCGCCGATGGCGGGCTCTGACAGCCTGCGGCCGATCCGGGCGAAGGACTCCTCGAAGCGTCCGCGCAGATCCAACGGCCATCCGACGGGGGCGGGCACGGCGTGCAGCGCGGTGAGCAACTCTCCCCACTGTCGCGGCAAAGGCGCCGGAGGCAGTGCTTCGGCGATGGTGCCGGGGATGACCTCCTCCAGCACCATCGCGCCGGTTTCCGCGTCGGCGGCCAGCACGGCGGGCACCCGTCCCGACGGCGCGAACAAGCGCAGCATCTCGACCTGCTTGGTCAGCAGGGCCTTGTCCGGGCTGAGCTTGAGCACCGCGGGTGTCCCGTCGGGCCCTTGGCAACGCAGGACGACCGATGAGGCGCCGCTGTCGAAGAGCTCACCGAGTTCGAAACCCCACCGTGAGGCCAGCTTGGCGGCTTGGGCCGGGACCGCCGCGAGCCACGCCCCGGCCTCCGGGCCGAAGCGACCCACCAACCGCGTGCGGATGTCTTCGATGTCCACGCCGGTCATCTTCAGCCCTCCCCTTCGGTCACGCGGTCGCGGAGACGGGCGTGCATGCCGCGACCGAGCGGCCGCCCGGCCAGGCGCAGCACCGGCCCGAGCGGCCGAGTGACCGGGACACGGAACGCGCCGAGGAACGCGAAGCGCGTCCCAGAACCTTCGGCGACAGCAGCCATCCCGCCGACCACCCGGCCGCTCTGCATCACGCACCAGCCGGGTCGCAGGACGATGTCGAAGGAGTCCCGAAGCCCGAAGTGACCCGTGATGTCGGCGGCGAGGTCTTCGCCGTCGTCGCGGACGATTCGCACCGAACGGATGGTGCGCAGCAGCCGTGGCAGCTCGTTTTCCAGGTCCGCGGCGACCGCCCAGACCCGGTCGAAAGGCGCGTCGAGCACGGCCTCGGCGACGAACGCGCCGGGCAGAGCCGCGGCGAGCACCCGCATCCGGGCGACCGCGTCGAGTTCGGCGACCGGCCAGCTCATCGGTCCCACTCCTTCCGGAAACTCTTCCGCGCACGGGAAAGCCGCGACTTCACCGTGCCGGCAGGCACCCGCAGCAGCTCCCCCGCCGTCTGCTCGTCGAGGCCTTCGATGTCACGGAGCACCAGCACCGCGCGGTGTTCGGGGCTCAGCCGGTCGAGCACGTCACGGATGTCGACGGCGAGCTCGGGATTGCCGGCGGCCGGGACTTCGGCGAGGTCTGCGAGGACGGCCCGCCGGGACCGTTTCGCCACCCGCACGGCCTCGCGGACGGCGATCGCGCGTGCCCAGCCGTAAATCGCGGCGGGCTCGGCGAGCCGTGGCAGATTCCGGAAGATCGCGATCAGCGCCTCCTGGGCGGCGTCGGGCCCGTCGTCCAGCGCGATCGGACCGCACAGCCGCCCGACGTACGGCGTGAGCAGGCCGAGCAGCTCCTGCATGGCAAGCGCGTCACCACGCTGGGCGGCGCGCACGAGCTCCTCGGGTCCGGGCATTCGCCTCCTCACGTCGCGGGTACCGGCTGATGGAGGACGGCGAACCCCGGATGGTTCCCGGGACCCAGGTCACAATTTTCCCGGGAACGTCCTCGCCTCGCCGATCCTCTCCCGATCAAGACCTCCGAAGGAAAGGACGTACCGATGAGACCGTTCCCCGAAGTGGCCGGGGTCGAGCACCGGTTCGTGGACGTCGCCGGTCTCCGGCTGCACGTCGCCGAGGCGGGTGCCGGAACACCGGTAGTGATGCTGCACAGCTTCCCGCAGCACTGGTACACCTGGCGCCAGGTGCTCCCCGGCCTGGCCGGACACCACCGCGTGCTGTGCCCGGACTTCCGGGGCGCCGGCTGGTCGGATTCGCCGAAATCCGGCTACGACACGGCCACTCGCGTCGACGACCTGATCGGCCTGTTGGACGCGCTGGGGCTGGAGCGGGTTTCGCTCGTCTCACACGGCTGGGGCGCGTGGACCGGCTTCTTCCTCTGCCTGCGCGCGCCGGAACGGATCGAGCACCATCTCGCGCTCAACATGACGCATCCGTGGCCGGACCGGGCGGCGATCCGGGCACAGGCCTGGCGGTTCTGGCATACCGCGCTCTGGGAATACCCGCTGCTCGGACCGGCGGTGCTGCGGCATTGGCCCGGCCTGACCAGATTCCTGCTTCGCCGCTGGGGCGCGGCGGCCGACGCGATCGCCGAGTTCACCGAAGACAGCCGCCTGCCCGCCCACGCGCGAGCGGGCCAGGCACTGAACTGGCAGTTCGTCGTCCACGATCTGGCCCGGCTCCGGCGCTATCGCGACCTTCGGCTGAGTGTGCCGACCGAAATCCTCCTCGGCGGCCGGGACGTCCTCGTACCGCAAGCCTTCTTGCGCGGTGGCGAGCGTTATGCCGACGACCTGCGCGTCCGCGTGCTCGAAGACTGCGGACATCTCATTCCCGAGCAGCGGCCCGACGAGGTCGTTTCCGCCGCCCGCGCCCTGTTCGCCACCACGTGACTTCTCGTATGCGCTACTGGCCCGACACCCGGACCTCGGCACGGTGCACGCGGATCCGCCTACCCGCCCGACGGGCCCGCTCGACCCTCCCGCCGCGACCGGCCTTCAGCATCTGCTCGGTCCGGTAGTCGACCTCGGCCAGCACCCCGGCGAGCAGAACGTCGTTGCTGTTCATCATCGTTTCCCCTCAGGAACTCACTACCTTGTTCGGTAGTGACCAGATTCGTCCTGAGGGGTGCCTTCCGGCATCGGGTGATCACCTACGGCTGACCGCGGATCGACCCCTTACTCCCGCTCATTCCCTGCTCGAAGGCCGTAAGGGGCACCGACTACCAGCCGCGCTCGGACAGGCGGTGGGGCTCGGGGACGTCGTCGACGTTGATGCCGACCATCGCCTCACCCAGGCCACGCGAAACCTTCGCGATGACGTCCGGGTCGTCGTAGAAGGTGGTGGCCTTGACGATCGCCTCGGCGCGCTGGGCCGGGTTGCCGGATTTGAAGATGCCGGAGCCGACGAATACGCCCTCGGCGCCGAGCTGCATCATCATCGCCGCGTCGGCCGGGGTCGCGATACCGCCGGCGGTGAACAGCACGACCGGCAGCTTGCCCTTCGCCGCGACCTCCTTGACGAGGTCGTACGGGGCCTGAAGTTCCTTCGCCGCAACGTAGAGCTCGTCCTCGGGCAGCGAGGAGAGGCGACGCAGCTCGGCACGGATCTTACGCATGTGCGTGGTCGCGTTCGAGACGTCGCCGGTGCCGGCTTCGCCCTTGGAGCGGATCATCGCCGCACCCTCGTTGATACGGCGCAGCGCCTCGCCGAGGTTGGTGGCACCACAGACGAAAGGCACCGTGTAGGCCCACTTGTCGATGTGGTTCTCGTAGTCGGCCGGGGTCAGCACCTCGGACTCGTCGATGTAGTCGACGCCGAGCGACTGCAGCAGCTGCGCCTCGACGAAGTGACCGATGCGGGCCTTCGCCATTACCGGGATCGAGACGGTCTCGATGATGCCGTCGATCAGGTCCGGGTCGCTCATCCGGGCGACACCGCCCTGCGCGCGGATGTCCGCGGGGACCCGCTCGAGCGCCATCACCGCGACGGCGCCGGCGTCTTCGGCGATCTTCGCCTGTTCGGCGGTGACCACGTCCATGATCACACCGCCCTTGAGCATCTCCGCCATGCCGCGCTTGACCCGGGCGGTGCCGGTGAGCGAGGTGGTTGCCGTGTTCGTGGACTCGTCAGTCACTGCTGGACCTTTCGGAAAGCGCACTGGGTGGGGTGACGTACCGAGCGTAGGCCGCTTTTGGACCTCTCAAGCAGGCCAGTTCGCGGCAATTTCAGCAGTCCACTGGGTGATCTACCCCGCACCGACCACGCAACCAGTCCTCTGGTCGCGCAAGCACGGTGACCCAACGCGAGTCACGGCTTCAAGCACGCGAGATCCGCCCTTAAGCACGCGAGTCACGGCTTCAAGCACGCGAGTCACGCCTTCAAGCACGCGAGTCCCGTGTCTGAGCACGCCTCGGTGACGCGCGATGACCACACATCATGCCGGGCAAAGTGGGCCTAGCGTGCCAGGCCCTGTTCGAAGGCGAAGACACCGTCCGGGTCGTACTTCCGGGCGACCCGGCGCAGCCGCGGCAGGCTGTCGCCGTAGTACGCCTCGGCCCACTTCGGCATCTCCGCGTCGATGTAGTTGACGTACCCGGCCTGCCCGTACTCGTGGCCGAGTTCGTCCCTGACCCGCCCGATCGCCTGCCGCGCGTACGCCTCGCCGCCGTCCAGGCCGCGGGTGATCTGGATGCTGCCCACCGCCGCCCGGTGCGGGAAGCACGACTCGCTCGAGGGCACCCGCGCGATCGCGCCGCCGTACGCGTCGACGATGGAGTACAGCTTCGGATCGCTGGTCAGCAGCGACGCCAGCGCGTCGGGATCCGGCACCGGATGGGTCAGGATCCTCGACGTCGAGACATACGCGCCCCGATCCGCCACCGCGGCGGGGAAGTTCGTCTCCTCGGCGAACGCACGCATGGTCGCCAGATGACCCTGCTCGGTCACGTCACGGGTGAGCGGCTGGGTGCCGACCCGGCGGACGAGGTCGTCGATCAGGGGGTTCAGCTGCGCGGCGCGGCCCACGAAACAGCCTCCGCAGTTGACGGCCTCCGCCCCGAGGCCCATTCCGGACCACAGTTCGTCCGGCATCGCGGGCTGCCACTCTTGCCAGGCCGCGACGAGATCGGCGAGGACGGCGGGCGGGAAGGTCAAGCCGAAGTTCGTCAGCGTCCTGGCGGCCGCCGTGCGGAAGGTGAACGAGGTGACGATGCCGAAGTTGCCGCCGCCACCGCCGCGCAACGCCCACAGCAGGTCCGGCGCGGTCTCCACCGAGACCAGGCGAAGCTTCCCGTCCGCGCCGACGAAACGCACGGACTCGACGCTGTCACAGGTCAGTCCGTACTTACGGCCCAGCACGCCGATGCCGCCACCGAGTGTCAGCCCGGCGATTCCGACCGTGGGACAACTGCCCGCGGGCAGCGCGCGTCCCGCCGCCGCCAGCGCTTCGTACACCCGGCCGAGCAGCGCGCCCGCTCCGATCGACGCGCGGCCTCCCAGCAGGATTTCGATCGCGTTCAGCCGGGAGAGGTCGACGACCAGACCTTTGTCCACAATGGAGTAGCCGGCGTAACTGTGCCCTCCCGAACGCGCCGCGATCGGGAGGCGATGCCGGGCCGCGAAATCGACACAGCGCCGGACGTCGTCCTCGTTCGCACAGACCGCGACACCGTCGGGCAGCCGATGATCGTACATACTGAAAAACCCGAGCCGCGCTTCGTCGTAGCCGGGTTCACCGGGCCGGTACAGCTCGCCTGCCAGTCTGGCGCGCAGCCGCTCCCAGGGATCACCGCCCTCGGAAATCGCCGCTGGCGCCGCGGCCAGGGCCGGAACCGCCCCGGCCAGCTTCAGGATCGTCCGCCTGTCGAGCTCCATCGCTCATCCCCCACCATCGGATTCGCTTCCGGGTGTCCGCCATCGAGCATAACGGCGGGTCGACATTCGGGGGTTCCCTCGCCGGTCGCCTTGCCGCGACGGCCGTCTCGGGTGTGTGATCGAGGACACATCTGTTCACGGCGTCGTGTGGTGAGGAGATCGGCATGGCCGACAAACAAAGCAAGAACGGAGACTCCGGGGCCGCCGTCGCTGTGGCCGATCCGGCGAAAGTACGCAACGTCGTCCTGGTCGGGCCGTCGGGATCCGGCAAGACGACGCTCGCCGAAGCGTTGCTCGCCGCCTCCGGCACGGTGACGCGGGCGGGCACGGTCGTGGAGGGCACCACGGTTTGCGACCACGACCCCGCCGCGGTCCGGCAGCAGCGGTCGGTCGGCCTTTCGGTCGCGCCGGTGCTGCACCAGGGCCACAAGATCAACCTCATCGACACCCCCGGATACGCCGATTTCGTCGGCGAACTACGCGCCGGGCTCCGCGCCGCCGACGCGGCGCTCTTCGTCGTCTGCGCGGCGGAAGGCGTGGACTCGGCCACGACCGCGGTGTGGGAGGAATGCGCGGCCGTCGGCATGCCGAGGGCGGTGGTCGTCTCCCGGCTCGACCATCATCGCGCCGATCCCGAAGGCGAGATCGCGGCCTGTCAGGCTGCCTTCGGCGCCGGTGTCCTGCCGCTGTACCTGCCTGCTCGTGACGGGCTCGTCGGGCTGATCACCCGCCGCTACTTCGACTACGCGGAAGGCTTTCCGCCCAAGGTCGGCGAGCCGGACGAGGCTGGCCTCGCTCGGCTGACCGAGGCCCGCAACGAGCTGATCGAAGGCATCATCGCCGAGAGCGAGGACGAGTCACTGATGGACCGGTACCTCGCCGGTGAAGAGATTCCCGAGGACACGTTGATCGCCGATCTCGAGACCGCCGTCGCCCGCGGGTCCTTCCATCCAGTGGTCCCGGTGTGCGCGACGACCGGGGTGGGGCTCGCCGAAGTCCTCGACGGGATCGTCCGTGCCTTCCCGTCGCCGCTGGAACACGCCCCGCCGGAGGTCACCTCTCCCACCGGCGAGCCGCACGCGCGTCTCCGCGCCGACCCCGACGGCCCTCTCGCCGCCGAGGTCGTCCGTACCACCGTCGACTCCTACGTCGGCAGGGTGTCACTGGTCCGGGTGTTCTCCGGAACGCTGCGCCCGGAACGCCCGGTGCACGTCTCGGGACACGGCCTCGCCGAACGCGGGCACGAGGACCACGACGCCGACGAACGGGTCGCGCATCTGTACTCACCGCTGGGCGCGAACCTGCGCGAGGTCCCGTACTGCGTCGCGGGCGACCTCTGCGCGCTGACCAAGGTCGGCTCGGCGGAGACCGGCGACACCGTGTCCTCACCCGAAGATCCGCTGATCATGAAGCCGTGGACGATGCCGGAACCACTGCTGCCGGTCGCCGTCATCGCGAAGACACGCAGCGACGAGGACACGTTGGCGCGCAACCTTTCCCGGCTCGTAGCGGGCGACCCGACGCTGCGGCTGGACCGCAACGCCGAGACCAATCAGCTGGTGCTGTGGTGCATGGGCGAGGCACACGCCGACGTCGTGCTGTCGCGTCTGCGCGCGGGCGGCGCCGACGTGGACACCGAACCGGTCCGCATCAGCCTGCGTTCGACCTTCGCCGGAACGGGCCGCGGGCACGGACGGCATGTCAAGCAGTCCGGCGGTCATGGCCAGTTCGCCGTCTGCGACATCGAGGTTCAGCCGCTGCCGAGGGGTTCGGGCTTCGAGTTCGTGGACAAGGTCGTCGGCGGCTCGGTGCCACACCAGTTCATCCCGAGCGTCGAGAAGGGTGTCCGGGCACAGGCCCAGCGCGGGTTGGTCGACGGGTATCCGGTGATCGACATCCGGGTGACGCTCGTGGACGGCAAGGCGCACAGTGTCGACTCGTCGGACGCCGCGTTCCAGACAGCGGGCGCCCTGGCGCTGAAGGAAGCCGCCGCGGCCGGAAAGATCGCCTTGCTCGAACCACTCGAAGAGGTGGCCGTGAAACTCCCGGACGAACACCTCGGCACCGTGCTGGGTGACTTGTCCTCACGGCGCGGCCGTGTGCTCGGCACCGAATCCGGTGAAGGCGGCCGCACCGTCATCCGCGCCGAAGTACCCGCGGTGGAACTGCTGCGCTACGCGATCGACCTACGCTCGCTGACCTCGGGCACGGCGACGTTCACGCGCAAACACGCCCGGTTCGAGCCGATGCCGGAAGGAGCCGTGGCGCTCTAGATGATTGATTCCGTGAAGATCGCGTGAGTGCGACCCCGCGAAGGAACCCTTCCCTTGACTGTCCATAAGGGACACCAGTTGTGCCGAATTGCCCGATTGACCATCGATTGACCGTATCGGCGCGAACCAAGGTCGTGACATACGGCGTCTACAGCGCCTCGCTGAGCTTCACGTGGTTTTCACGGAGTCTTGCCACCCACGACTACCCGGGCCCATACCTGGCAGCCGCCCTTGGTCGCGGGCATGTCCTGAAGGCCCCCTTTGAGACGATCAACGTCTCAAAG
>NZ_JBFBBY010000143.1:0-18191 GCF_040682875.1 Amycolatopsis sp. NPDC051071
CAGTCGCTGTAGTCGCGCGCCCGGTTGATCTTCTGGGTGCTGCCCTCGATCTCGACGGGGTCCCCGACGAGCGCGCCGTCCATGTACGCCTTGGGACATTTTTTGTCCTATGGGGACCCCTCATGACACTTGGTGACCCGCTCCCGCGGTGACAGGGCGGCCTACTTGCTCGGGTCCCGCACGGCGCCGGTGTCCGCCGAGGTCGCCATCCGCGCGTAGGCCCGCAGCGCGGCGGTGATCGGCCGGACCCGCGAGACCGGCTGCCACGGCCGCTCGCTCGCCTCCATTTTCGCGCGCCGCTCGGCCAGGACGTCCGGGTCGACGAGCAGCTCGAGACGGCGTTCGTGGACGTCGAGCAGGATCCGGTCGCCGTTCTGGACAAGGCCGATCGCCCCGCCCGCGGCCGCCTCGGGGGAGATGTGCCCGACCGAGATGCCCGACGAGCCACCGGAGAACCGGCCGTCGGTGATCAGCGCGCACTTCTTGCCGAGGCCGGAGCCCTTCAGGAACGCCGTCGGATGCAGCATCTCCTGCATGCCGGGGCCACCCGCCGGGCCCTCGTAGCGGATCACCAGCACCTCACCGGGCTGGATCTCCTTCTTGAGGATCGCCGAGACCGCCTCCTCCTGGCTTTCCAGTACCCGCGCCGGGCCCTCGAAGTGCCAGAGTTCCTCGTCGATGCCCGCGGACTTGATGACCGCGCCGTTCTCGGCGAGGTTGCCGCGCAGGATCGCGAGTCCGCCGTCCTTGGTGTAGGCGTGCTCGACGTCGTGGATGCAGCCGTCGGCGGCGTCGGTGTCCAAAGAGGACCAGCGGTTCTCGGTGGAGAACGCCTCGGTGGTGCGGACCCCGCCGGGTGCCGCGTGGAACAGCTCCACGGCCCGTGCCGACGGCTGCTTGGCGCGGACGTCCCAAGTGGACAGCCAGGATTCGAGGTCCGGCGAATGCACGGAGTGGACGTCGGTGTTCAGCAGCCCGCCGCGGTACAGCTCGCCGAGGATGGCGGGGATACCGCCGGCGCGGTGGACGTCCTCCATGTGGTAGTCCGAGTTCGGCGCGACCTTCGACAGGCACGGCACGCGGCGGCCGATGGCGTCGATGTCGTCGATGGTGAAGTCGACCTCACCCTCCTGCGCGGCGGCGAGGACGTGCAGCACCGTGTTGGTCGAACCACCCATCGCCATGTCGAGGGCCATCGCGTTCTCGAAAGCCTTCTTCGACGCGATCGAGCGTGGGAGCGCGGACTCGTCGTCGTTGTCGTACCAGCGCTTGCACAGTTCGACGACGGTGCGTCCCGCGTCCTCGAACAGGGCCCTGCGCGCGGCGTGCGTCGCGAGGGTGGAGCCGTTGCCCGGCAGCGAGAGACCGAGTGCCTCGGTGAGGCAGTTCATCGAGTTCGCGGTGAACATGCCCGAACACGAGCCGCAGGTCGGGCAGGCCGATCGCTCCACAATGGACAGACCGTCCTCGTCGACCTCACTGCTGGCCGACGCGGCGATCGCGGTGATCAGGTCGGTGGGTGCCTGGGCGACCCCGCCGACGACCACTGCCTTCCCGGCCTCCATCGGCCCGCCGGAGACGAACACCACCGGGATGTTCAGCCGCATGGCGGCGTTCAGCATGCCAGGGGTGATCTTGTCGCAGTTGGAGATGCAGACCAGCGCGTCGGCCTGGTGGGCGTTCACCATGTACTCGACGGAGTCGGCGATGATCTCGCGTGAGGGCAGCGAGTAGAGCATTCCGCTGTGCCCCATGGCGATTCCGTCGTCGACGGCGATCGTGTGGAACTCGCGGGCGACACCGCCCGCCTCCTTCACCGCTCCTGCCACGATCTCGCCGAGGTCCTTGAGGTGCACGTGCCCCGGCACGAACTGGGTGTACGAGTTCGCGATGGCGACGATCGGCTTGCCGAAGTCGCTGTCGGTCATCCCGGTGGCGCGCCAGAGCGAGCGGGCGCCCGCCGCGTTGCGGCCGTGGGTGGTGGTCCGGGAACGGAGTGGGGGCACGGCTGACTCCAAGGTTCGGGGTGGGACCAGGGCACTGCCGAAATGAACCGGCGCCAAACTGGTCCTACCAATCCTACTCCCCGGACGTCGTCCCGGAACCTTCGGTCTTCTCGGCCGCCTTCTCCGGAGCCTGCTCCTTGACGTCGCCGAGGTCGTCGGTGAGCCCGGAGGGATCGGCCATCCGACCCGCGCTGACCAGGGAGATCACCGGAAGGTGCCGGGTGCGCACGGCGGGGAGGGCGACCTTGGTGTCGTCCTTCAGCACCGCCTTCACCTTCGCCTTGTCGGTGATGGCGAGGCCCTTGAGGGAGGACCACGGCAAGTCCCGTCGACCGAACATCGTGCGGACCGCCAGGCCCTCGGCCGTCGCCGTCGTGCGGGTCCGGATCACGAACACCGCCAGCGCGATCGGGAAGACGTAGAGCCACTGGAGATAGGGCACATCGCCGAACGCGACAGGCGTCACACAAACGACGAGAAAAGCGATCGCCAGCAAAGCCGTGTTCGGGATTTTGAAGACGGCCTTAGGGACCTCGTTCGCCTGTTCCTGCTGCTTTTCTTCTGCCACCCTGAAGATGGTGCACCGCGGTCGCCGGGGCACCGGAGGCGGGTCGGGAAGCACGACGGTGGTGTCCAGCATGCGGAATCGCCATCCCGCAGAGTTGACACTCTTGACACGGACCGGCTAGTTTCACCCACGTGACAACGCAGACCGGCCTCGTACTTCCCAAGCGCGTCGACGCTTAGGGAAGTCTCCGCTGCGTCGACGCGCGACCCTCGTGCGACCACTCCGGTCGGCGGGGGTTTTTTGTTGCCTGGAACAATTTCAATCGCCGAACCAGCTGACGAATACCCGAACGAGTGACTAGACAAGACGAGGCAGACAAGCGATGACTAGTGCCACCTCGCGCACAGAAGCGAACGCCGGAACCTCTGGAGCCCGTCCCAAGCCGGCGCCGCCCGCCGGAACCCCCGTGCGGGTCACGGGCGCGCAGTCGCTCGTCCGCTCCCTTGAGGCGGTGGGCGCGGAAGTCGTGTTCGGTATTCCCGGCGGCACCATTCTCCCGGCATACGACCCGTTGCTCGATTCGACGAAGGTCCGCCACGTCCTGGTCCGCCACGAACAGGGCGCGGGCCACGCCGCCACCGGGTACGCGCAGGCGACCGGCAAGGTCGGTGTGTGCATGGCCACGTCGGGCCCCGGCGCGACCAACCTGGTCACCCCGCTGGCCGACGCGAACATGGACTCGGTCCCAGTGGTCGCCATCACCGGTCAGCAGAGCCGCGCGCTGATCGGCACGGACGCCTTCCAGGAAGCGGACATCTGCGGCATCACGATGCCGATCACCAAACACAACTTCCTGGTCACCGACCCGGCGGACATCCCCCGCACCATCGCGGAGGCCTTCCACCTCGCCTCGACCGGCCGCCCCGGCCCGGTCCTGGTGGACATCCCCAAGGACGTCCTGCAGGAGATGACCTCGTTCTCCTGGCCGACGGAGATGCGGCTGCCGGGTTACCGGCCCACGCTGCGCCCGCACGGCAAGCAGGTCCGCGAGGCCGCGCGGCTGATCAGCAAGTCGCGTCGCCCGGTCCTCTATGTCGGCGGTGGCGTGATCAAGGCCGACGCGTCGCGCCAGCTGAGGGAACTGGCCGAGCTGACCGGGATCCCGGTCGTCACCACGCTGATGGCGCGTGGCGCGTTCCCCGACTCCCACCCGCAGCACCTCGGCATGCCGGGTATGCACGGCACGGTCTCCGCGGTCGCCGCGATGCAGCGGGCGGACTTGCTGATCGCACTCGGCGCCCGCTTCGACGACCGCGTCACCGGCCAGCTGTCCTCGTTCGCGCCGGGCGCCGCCATCGTGCACGCCGACATCGACCCGGCCGAGATCTCCAAGAACCGCAAGGCGGACGTGCCGATCGTCGGCGACTGCGCGGAGATCATCACCGAACTGATCGAGGCCGTCCGCGCCGAGACCGACAAGTCCGCGAAGCCGGATCTGAAGGATTGGTGGACCCAGGTCAGCGCCTGGCGTGACGACTACCCGGCCGGCTACGAATGGCCAGAGGACGGAACGCTTTCGCCGCAGTACGTCATCGAGCGCATCGGTTCGCTCGTCGGCCCGGACGCGGTCTACACCGCGGGCGTCGGCCAGCACCAGATGTGGGCCGCGCAGTTCGTGAAATACGAGAACCCGCGCACCTGGATCAACTCCGGCGGCCTCGGCACGATGGGCTTCGCCGTCCCGGCCGCGATGGGCGCCAAGTTCGGCATGCCGGACAAGCAGGTCTGGGCCATCGACGGCGACGGCTGTTTCCAGATGACGAACCAGGAACTGGCCACCTGCGCCATCGAAGGCGCGCCCATCAAGGTCGCCGTCATCAACAACGGCAACCTGGGCATGGTCCGCCAGTGGCAGAACCTCTTCTACTCGGAGCGGTACTCCAACACCGATCTCGGTACCCACAAGCACCGCATCCCCGACTTCACCCTGCTCGCGGAGGCGCTCGGCTGCGCCGGGCTTCGCTGCGAGACCAAGGAAGACGTCGACGCCACCATCCGGCGTGCCATGGAGATCAACGACCGCCCCGTCGTGATCGATTTCGTGGTGGGGAAGGATGCTCAGGTGTGGCCCATGGTGGCCGCGGGCACCGGTAACGACGAAATCATGTCCGTGCGCGGGATCCGCCCGCTCTTCGACGACGACGAAGTCGCCGCCGCCGGAGAGATCGACGCAGCGGAGATCAGCGCGACGGCAGAAGAAGGAGACGCGCGATGAGCGTGCACACCCTGAGCGTTCTGGTCGAGAACAAACCCGGTGTCCTCGCGCGGGTTTCCGGATTGTTCTCCCGGCGCGGATTCAACATCGAATCACTCGCCGTCGGGCCAACGGAGAATCCCGAGGTGTCCCGGATGACGATCGTGGTGGCCGTCGAAGAGCTACCGCTCGAACAGGTGACCAAACAGCTCAACAAGCTGATCAACGTCATCAAGATCGTGGAATTGGAAAAGTCCACAGCCGTGCAGCGTGAACTGCTGCTTGTCAAGGTCCGGGCCGACGCGACCGTGCGCAGCCAGGTTTTGGAGACAGTGCAGCTTTTCCGTGCGAAAGTGGTGGATGTGTCCCCCGAGGCGCTCACCGTCGAAGCCACCGGGACCTCGGACAAGATCGGTGCTCTGCTGCGGATGCTGGAGCCCTATGGCATTCGTGAACTGGTTCAGTCCGGAATGGTCGCGGTCGGCCGTGGCGCCCGATCCATTACCGCCACCTCCGCCCGTTAATCATTCTTTTTATGTTGTAAGTCAGGAAAGGAAGTAGTACCCCTCATGGCAGTGGAAATCTTTTACGACGACGACGCGGACCTTTCGATCATCCAGGGTCGCAAGGTCGCCGTGATCGGCTACGGCAGCCAGGGTCACGCGCACTCGCTCAGCCTGCGCGACTCCGGTGTCGACGTGCGCATCGGGCTGCCCGAGGGCTCGAAGTCGCGGGCGAAGGCCGAGGAGCAGGGCCTGCGCGTGCTGACCCCCGCCGAGGCCAGCGCCGAAGCCGACCTGATCATGATCCTCGCGCCCGACACCAAGCAGCGCGCGATCTACGAGAAGGACATCGAGCCGAACCTCAAGGACGGCGACGCGCTGTTCTTCGGTCACGGCTTCAACATCCGCTACGACCTGATCAAGCCGCCGGCAGGCGTGGACGTCGCCATGGTCGCGCCGAAGGGCCCCGGCCACCTGGTCCGCCGCCAGTTCGTCGACGGCAAGGGCGTCCCGGCGCTCATCGCTGTCGAGCAGGACGCCTCCGGCACCGCGCAGGCGCTCGCGCTGTCCTACGCCGCCGCCATCGGTGGCGCCCGCGCCGGCGTCATCAAGACGACCTTCACCGAAGAGACCGAGACCGACCTCTTCGGCGAGCAGGCCGTCCTCTGCGGTGGCGCCTCCGCGCTGGTGCAGACCGGTTTCGAGGTGCTCACCGAGGCGGGCTACGCCCCGGAGATCGCCTACTTCGAGGTGCTGCACGAGCTGAAGCTGATCGTCGACCTCATGTACGAGGGCGGCATCGCGCGCCAGCGTTACTCGATCTCCGACACCGCCGAGTACGGCGACCTGACCCGCGGCCCGCGTGTCATCTCGCCGGCGGTCAAGGAAGAGATGAAGAAGATCCTCGGCGAGATCCAGGACGGCACCTTCGCTCGCGAGTGGGTTGCCGAGGACGAGGCCGGGCGGCCGAACTTCACCAAGCTCGAGGAGCAGGGCAACCAGCACCCGATCGAGGAGACCGGCAAGAAGCTGCGCGACCTGATGTCGTGGGTGGACCGGCCGATCACCGAAACCGCCTAGTCGTAACCGAAGGGCCCTTCGTCACGTGAGTCGTGGCGAAGGGCCCCTTCGTTTTGCGCATCGGAAAGCGATACCGTGTGCACCATGAGTGAGCAGCCGGTGGACGACAAGGCCCACATCCGGCACGAACTGGACCTGACCGACGTGACGTGGATCCGGGCGGAGCCGGAAGGCGCGAATCTCGACGATTGTGTCGAGTACGCGCTGGTGCCGCATACCGACGGCGTCACCTACACCGCGATGCGCCAGTCCTCGAAGCCGGACGACAACGTCCTCGTCTTCACGCCGTCGGAATGGGACGCCTTCGTGAAAGGCGTCCGGGACGGCGAATTCGACCTTCCCGCTTAAACGAGCGCGAACAGGTCGTCCAGCCGTCCGGCGACGGCCGCGAGGGTGAGATGGTCGCCGTAGTCACGGGATTCGACGATCAGCCCGTCCCGCACCCGCAGCACGAAAATGTTGGCGACCCGGAATTCCGGGCTGCCACCCGCCGTGCCCTGATAAGCGAACTCGCCGATCACCACTTCGGGATCCAGGGTTTCGTGGATCACCAGATCGCGGACCTGGAACCGGATCTGATGGTGCTCGCCGAATTTGAAATGCTCGTGCAGATCTTCCCGGGTCTTCAGCGTCTTCGCCCCTGGCAGGAACGGGTGCGTGACATGGGTTTCCTCGGCATAGAGCGCTGACAGCTCACCCCACTTCCCGTCCGCGACGCCGTGGACGAGCTGCTCGAACACGCCACGCGGGCTCTTCGGATCCGCCGTCGACGCCGGGCGGGGCGGGACCGGTGTGAGTTCCCGCTCCGCGGTTTCGTAGCCCTTTTTCAGTTCTTCCAGGCCGTCCATCGCCACCGTGAGGCGCAGGTAGTCGTGATAATCGCGTGAGTGCGCGATGAGTCCGTCGCGTACCCGGAGGAACTGGATATTCGCGATGTCAAAGGACTTCCCGGTGTCGAGTGCCTCGCCGACGTTACGGTACTCGGCGATGATCACCTCTGGGTCGGTTGTCCCGTGAATCAGGACATCCGCCCGGTTCATGCGTACGTTCAGTCCTCCGCCGAAGGTCTTGCGGAGCGTCTCGCGTCCCTCGAACCGAGTCGGCACGGGTGGGCGTTGCGGATTCTCGACGACGGCGTCTTCCGCGTAGAGCGCGAAGATCTCGTCCCAGCGCCTGGCGGTGATGTCTTCGGAAAGCTTGTCGAAGACTTCGCGGGGTGTGGTCATGGGGCCTCCCAGTCAGACAGAAACGGAGTCTGTAGTCCGCCTCCAACGATACGGACTGCGGACTCCACTTGTCCAGCGGCTGGGGTGGCCACTCGACGGGTGACCTTTCAGCTGGTCTCGGGCTTGTCTGTGAAGGATTTGGGACACTCGACGTCCCAAATCCTTCATGGACGCGGACAGCGGCCTCCGGATCGCAACACCCGAGCGGGGCACCGACACCCACCACGCCACGTTCGACTTACCCCTCAATAACCCTCATTGCCGCTCACGACCACCTGGACCGACCGCCCGCGGGAGTTCCGAAGGGCACCTTCGCAACCTTCAACGTCGCGAAAGTGCCCTTCGCAACACGGGTGGGTCGCCGAGGCAGGCAAGTGTCATAAGGGGTCCCCATAGGACGAAATCTGTCCTATGGGGACCCCTCATGACACGGGACCGGGCTCAAGACACGGGAAGGGACCGGGCTCAAGCTCAAGCCTCCCGCAGTACCGCCAGGATCTCCGCCTGCTCGAAGTGCTCCGCCCACCCCAAGGCCGACGACGAGTACAGCGCGTCCTCAAGGGAAGGGTCCGCCCCCACCGCCAGCAAAGCCCGCACCGCCGCCACATGCCCGCCCTGCACAGCGAGGTGCAGCGCCGTGACGCCCTCTCCGTGGGAAAGCCCGCCGAACGTCCCCTGGTGATTCACCGAAGCACCAAGCTCCGCGAGCGTCCCGATCACCTCCGCCTTTCCCTGAGCGGCTGCCCACGTCAGAGCCGTCCCCCGGTAGACGTCGGCGTTCACGTCCGCACCCCGCTCCACCAGCGTGCGGACGGCCGGGGACCGGTCGTTCCGCGCGGCCCACGAAAGCGCTTCGTCGAGGATCTCGGCGGGATCGTCGCTCGGTCGCCATTCCGGGAAACCGCTGTGCGGCCGGTGGAATTCGCGGTGCGCGCCCGCCGCCGGGGAGAGCGTGCCGTCCGGCGCGACCAGGGTGTCGAGCAGATCGGCATGCCCGAGCCCGGCGGCGACGCGGAGGTTGCCGGGGGAGAGGCCGCGCGAGGCCAGCAGTTCGGCGGCCTCGCGGTGGCCCCAGAACAGCGCGGCCACCAGCGGTGTCCCACCGTCGCCGCGGGCGGAGACGTCGACGGGGGCGCCCGCGTCGAGCAGCATCGTGACCAGCTGTGGCAGGCCGAGATAGCCGGCCTGGTGCAGTGCCGTCCAGCCGTGCACATTGCCCGACGCGGGATCCGCCCCGTGATCGAGCAGGATCCGGCACAGCCGTTCGTCGCAGGTCGCGGCGGCCATGCCGAGCAGGTCGTTCCCGTTCTTCCCATGCGCGTGGACGAGGGTGGGCAGATCCCCGATCAGGCGCGCGAGCCCGGCGAGGTCCCGCGCGTCGATCAGTTCGTGTGCCTTGTCGAAAGCGAGCTCAGCCGGTGACGTCACGTTTCCGCACGCTACCGGTCACCCCCGACAAAAGCCGCCATTCCGCCACCGGGATCCGGTCGTCCTCGGTCAGCACCTGCAGGCAGACGTGGTCCGCCCCCGCGTCCAGCTGCGCTTGCACCCGCGCGGAAATCGCGTCCTCCCCGATGGCGACCAACGTGTCCACGAGCCGATCGGAGCCGTAATCCTCTTCGGTGAAGCCGAACCGCCGCAGATTCGCCCGGTGGTGGGGGGCCAGCTCCAGATACATTGCCACGTGCCGCCGGGCGATCTCCCGATCCGAGCTCAGCACGACGGCCTGCTCGACGGCCAGATACGCCGAAGGTCCCATGATCTCCCGCGCCCGCGCGGTGTGCTCGACGGGAACGAAGTACGAATGCGCCCCATCGGCGCGTTCCACCGCCAACGAGAGCATCCGCGGTCCCAAGGCGGCCAGCACACGTCGTCGCGGGGAGTCCGGTGTGGACAGATCGGCCTTGTCCATCCCGTCGAGGTACCCGCGCATCGCTTCCAGCGGCTTCGCACCCGGCATATGCCCGCCGAGCCCGAGGATGAACCGCTCCGGATAGGCCTCGCTGAGCGTCTTTTCGGCGGCAGCGGCGGCTATCGGTTCCCGGTGGCTGAACCGTGCGATGCCGGTGGCGACCGTCAGCCTCGACGTCGCCGCCAGCAACAGGCCCGCCTGCGTGAACGCCTCCCGTCCCAGGTACTCGCCAAACCAGAGCGCGTCGAAGCCGAGTTCTTCGACTTCCGACGCGGCATCGCGGACGGCGCCGATTTCCTTGCCGTCGAAGGAAAAAGTCCAGATTCCGACGCTCATCGGGTTATCTCCGTCAGTGCCGGGGCCAGTCGTTCCAGCTGAGCCATGATGGCCGAGAGGTCGTCACCCACCGGGTTGACGAGCACGGTGTCCGCACCGGCGTCGACGAGTTCCTTGATCCGCCGCGCGATCCTCTCCTCGTCACCCCAGGCGGTCAGCCCGTCGACGAGCCGGTCGCTGACGCCGTCGATGTCGGCATCGGTGTAGCCCAGCCGTTTCCAGCCCTTGACGTAGTGCTGGATCTGGTACTGCTTCATGAGTCCGATGGTCTTCGCGACGCTTGCCCGCGCCTGCTCGTGGTCGCCGAGCAGTACCGAATGCTCCGGGATGAGCAACTTGTCCGGTCCGACGATTTCGCGGGCGTACGGCGTGTGCTCGAAGGGCTGGGCGAACGGATGAGCGCCGTCCGTGGCGTCCCGCGCCAGTTCGAGCATTTTCGGGCCGACGGCGGCGAGGACACGCGGAAACGGGACAGGGGAAGGGGCTTCCTCCGCCGCCGCGTCCATGGCCGCGAGATATTCGCGGGTCTGTTCGAGCGGGCGGTAGTCCGAGCCGGACTTCGCGGCTTGGCGCACGTGGCCGATCCCGATGCCGAGCACGAACCGGCCGGGGAAGGCGTGCGCCAGCGTCCGCCCGCCGCTCTGCGCGGTGTACGCGGGCCGTGACCAGATGTTGGCGATCCCGGTGCCGAACACCATCCGTTCGGTGGAAGCGAGCGTGATGGCGCTTTCGGCGAACACTTCCCGGCTGCCGGGACCTTCACCACCCCACACCGTGCGGTAGCCCAGTTCTTCGAGCCGCCGCATCGCCCGCACTTCTTCGTCGGGCGGCGGGGCCAGCGGGGCGAGCGGCAGCCAGACGCCCACCGGTCCCAGCCGGTCCCGGGTTTCTTCGATCAGGTTCACTTCAGTTCTCCCCAGCTAACATGAGGCAGCCTCCGGTTACGTCTCCGGACTATACGGAGGCCGCCTCCGATTTGTCGAGACCCTGAAGACTTCCGAAACCGACCACTAAGCTCGGGAACGCGATGGACACCGAGAAGAAACCACTGCGCGCGGACGCCCGGCGCAACTACGAACGCCTCCTCGAAGAGGCGAGGCGCGCCTTCGCCGCGCGCGGCGTCGAAGCTTCGCTGGAGGACATCGCCCGCAACGCCGGTGTCGGCATCGGGACGCTCTACCGGCATTTCCCGACGCGCGAGGCGCTGGTCGAGAAGGTGCTTCGCGAGCGGTTCGACGGCCACGCCATGGCCGCCCGCGAACTGCTCACGTCTCCAGAACCACTGAAGGCACTGAGGACCTGGCTCGCCGGGCTCGGTGAGCAGGCGGCGTCCTACCGCGGGTTACCCGAACTGATGGTCGACGTCCTCAATGACGAAGCGTCGCCGCTGTACGCCTCGTGCCACGCGATGCGGGACGGCGTGTCCCACCTGGTGGAAAGAGCGAAGGCCTCGGGAGAGCTCAGGACGGACGTCACAGCCCACGAATTACTGGTGCTGCTGCACGCGCTTTCCTGGGCCAGCGAACATCTTTCGGGTGACAACGGCCTCGACCGGCTCCTCGATCTCGTTTTCGCCGGATTACGGGTGAGTTAACAATCCCCTGTGAGCAGGTCTAAACTGCGGCGCACCGGGCACAACGGCGTGACCGATCACCGCTTCGAGGCACTCTTTCCCGCCGAGAAGCCATCAGCCCAGAGTCGCAGGCATAGGACCAGATAGTGGGAGCCGTATCGTGACCAAGCCGAACAAGCCCGTCGTCCTCATCGCGGAGAAGCTCGCTCCTTCCGTACTGAGCGTCTTCTCCGACGAGGTCGAGGTCCAGCATGTGGACGGTACCGACCGTCCCGCGCTGCTCGAGGCCGTGAAGTCGGCGGACGCGCTGCTCGTGCGGTCCGCGACCAAGGTCGACGCCGAGGTCCTCGCCGCCACCACCTCGCTCAAGGTCGTCGCCCGCGCGGGTGTCGGGCTGGACAACGTCGAGGTCCCCGCCGCCACCGAACGCGGTGTGCTGGTGGTCAACGCGCCGACGTCGAACATCGTCTCCGCCGCCGAGCACGCCGTCGCGCTGCTGCTCGCGGTCGCCCGCCGGGTCCCGGCCGCCGACCAGAGCCTGCAGGGCGGCGCGTGGAAGCGCAGCAGCTACTCCGGTATCGAGATCCAGGGCAAGACGGTCGGTGTGGTCGGCCTCGGCAAGATCGGCCAGCTGTTCGCGCAGCGTCTCGCCGCCTTCGACACCAAGCTCATCGCGTACGACCCCTACGTCTCGGCCGCCCGCGCGGCGCAGCTCGGCATCGAGCTGGTCACGCTGGACGAGCTGCTGGAGCGCGCGGACGCGATCTCCATCCACCTGCCGAAGACCCCGGAGACCAAGGGCCTGATCGGCGCCGAGGCACTCAAGAAGGTCAAGCAGGGCGTCATCATCGTCAACGCCGCACGCGGTGGCCTGATCGACGAGCAGGCGCTGGCGGACGCGGTCAGCTCCGGGCATGTCGGCGGCGCCGGTATCGACGTGTTCGTCACCGAGCCCACCACCGAAAGCCCGCTGTTCGGGCTGCCGAACGTCGTCGTCACCCCGCATTTGGGCGCGTCGACCGCCGAGGCGCAGGACCGCGCGGGCACCGACGTCGCGAAGTCGGTGCTGCTCGCGCTGCGCGGCGACTTCGTGCCGGACGCGGTGAACGTCGCCGGCGGCGGCACCGTCGGCGAGCATGTGCGGCCGTACCTCTCGCTCACCCAGAAGCTCGGCACCGTGCTGACCGCGCTCAACCCGAAGGCGCCGACGTCGATCACCGTCGTGGTCAAGGGTGAACTGTCCAACGAGGACGTCAGCGTGCTGCCGCTCGCGGCTGAGCGAGGCGTGTTCTCCGGCGTCGTCGAAGACCAGGTCACCTTCGTGAACGCGCCGCGGGTGGCGGAGGAACTGGGTGTCCAGGTCGACCTGGTCACCGAGCCCGAAAGCCCCAAGTTCCGCAGCCTGGTCACCGTCCGCGCGGTCCACGCCGACGGCCAGACCCTCTCGGTGTCCGGTTCGGTCACCGGCAAGGACGAGGTCGAGAAGCTGGTCGAGGTCAACGGCCGCCACTTCGACCTCCGCGCCGAGGGCAACGTGCTGCTGCTGGAGTACCCGGACCGCCCGGGCATCATGGGCCGCGTCGGCACGCTGCTCGGCGAGGCGGGTATCAACATCGAGGCCGCCCAGATCAGCCAGACGACCGACGGCGCGGACGCGGTCATGCTGCTGCGGGTGGACCGCTCGGTGGACTCGCATCTGCTGGAGCCGATCGGCGCCACCGTCGGCGCGCATACGATCCGCGCGGTCAACCTCGGCTGACCTCCAAGTACATGAAGGCCCCCTTCCTTGCGCCTAGGTACAGGAAGGGGGCCTTCATGTACTTCTTCGCGATTAGTCGACTAACTGCGATCGTTGTGTGTGCAGGGTTCGCGAGAACACAGAGAAAGATTCAGTAACGGTGAAAATTGCCTACTGAAGTCGGGTGGATGGGCCGATAGGTTTCTCCGGCGAGGCCGAACCATCGCGCCGTCAAGGGCACGGCGCGGCGCCGGGGCTCACCGTCGGGGGTGTGTTCGAGCGGCAGGCAGGTTCCGAGTCAAGGCCTCGAGTGAGGGCACGTACTCATGAACAGATCCCGCGTACCCCGATGGGCCATCCGCTCATCGGCCGCGGTCTTCGCCGCACTGCTCGCGACGTCCGTGACCGGGGCGACGGCAGCCGCACAGGATGTCCCGCTCGCGGACGGCATCGCGCCGGCGAAGATCGACCGTAATGGCTTCCAGGGGAAGGTCGAGCCGAAACTCAAGGCCGCCCAAGGCAAGATCACCGCCTTCGTCGAGCTGGCGAAGCAGCCCGCCGTCGACGCCTTCAACGCCGAGCAGAACAAGGGCGCCGGCAAGGAGAAGGCCAAGCAGGCCGCGAAGGCCGCCAAGGCCGACGCCGGCGCCGCGGTGAACTCCGTCGTCGGGCAGCTCAAGGCCGCCGACGCCGGCACCCAGCTGGTCACCCAGACCTCCAACGCGGTCGCGGGCGCGGTCGTCACGGCCGACGCGGCGAAGATCCGCGAGCTGGCCAAGCGGCCGGACGTCGTCTCGGTCAAGACGGTGGTGCCCAAGACCCGCACCAACTCCAGCGCGGTCCAGCTGACCAACACGCTGGCCTCCTGGCAGCAGACCGGTCGCTACGGCGACGGCATCCGCGTCGGCGTGATCGACGACGGCATCGACTACACCCACGCCGACTTCGGCGGACCGGGTACCGCGGCCGCGTACAACGCGATCAACCGCGATCAGGCCACCCCGGCCTTCCCGACCGACAAGGTCGTCGGCGGTACCGACCTGGTCGGCGACACCTACGACTCGGGCAGTGCCGACCCGGCCCGCAAGACCCCGAAGCCGGACCCCAACCCGCTGTCCTGCGGCCACCACGGCACGCACGTCTCGGGCACGGTCGCCGGATTCGGCGTCGACGAAGCGGGCAAGACCTTCACCGGCGACTACAAGAAGCTGAACAAGAAGAAGATCGAAGCAATGCAGATCGGCCCCGGCACCGCGCCGAAGGCCCTCCTGTACGCGATCAAGGTCTTCGGCTGCGAGGGTTCGACCAACGTCACCTCGCAGGCACTCGACTGGTCGCTCGACCCGGACGGTGACGGCGACTTCACCGACCACCTCGACGTGGTCAACCTGTCGCTGGGTGGCGACTTCGCCACCCCGGACGACCCGGACTCGCTGTTCGTCCGCAAGATCGCCGCGAACAACGTCGTCCCGGTCTTCTCCGCTGGCAACGGCGGCGACCTCAACGACGTCGGCGGCGCGCCGGGCAACACGCCCGAAGCGCTGACCGTCGCCAGCAGCCGTGACGCGTCCGTCCTCCGTGACGCCGTCGAGGCCGTGGCCCCTGCCGGGGTCGCGGGCGCGAAGACCGGCCAGTTCAGCCAGAACTACGCGACCTACGACACGCTCGACGTCACCGCGCCGGTGGTCAAGCTGTCCGCCGCCAACGCGGCCGGGTGCACCCCGTACTCCGCCGCCGACAAGGCGGCGGCCGCGGGCAAGATCGTCTGGCTCGAATGGGACGACAACGACGCGACCCGCGCTTGTGGTTCGGGCGTCCGCTCGAACAACGCGCAGGCCGCCGGTGCCAAGGGTGCGCTGTTCTCTTCGACGCTGGAGCACTTCTCGGCCGGTATCGCGGGCAACGCGGCCACGCCGACGTTCCAGCTGACCGGCAGCGCGACCGCCTCGGTCCGCCCCGCGCTCAACGCGGGCACCCTGCGGATCCGCCTGACCGGCAAGGGCCGCGTGTCCGTGCCGACCAGCGACCAGTCCATTGTGGACACCCCGAGCTCGTTCACCTCGCGTGGCGGGCGCGGCCCGGCCGTCAAACCGGACGTCGCGGCGCCCGGTGACTCGATCTCGTCGGCGCTGAGCGGCAGTGGTTCGGGACGCCTGGTCATTTCCGGGACGTCGATGGCGGCTCCGCACACCTCGGGTATCACCGCCCTGATCCGTCAGGCGCATCCGGACTGGTCGGTCGAGGAGGTCAAGGCGTCGGTCATCAACACCGCGGGCCATGACATCCACGACGCGTCGGGGCGCACCTTCGGCCCGCAGCGCGTCGGCAGCGGCCGGATCGACGCGAAGGCCGCGCTGGACAACCAGGTCCTGGCCTACGTCGTGGACAACCCCGGCTTCGTCACGGTCAACTTCGGCACCGTCGAAGCGGGTGGCCCGGTCTCCCTGACCAAAACGGTCAAGGTGGTCAACAAGGGCATCAAGCCGGTCGAGTACTCGGTGGGCTACGAAGCCGTGAACTCGCTTCCCGGTGTCGAGTACACAGTGGACAAGCCGACGGTGAAGCTGAGCCCGCGCGGTGTCGCGCTGGTGAAGGTGACACTGAAGATCGCCGACCCCAAGGCACTCCGCAAGGTCATCGACCCGACCATGGCGGCGGCGCAGGTCGGCCTCGCCCGGCAGTTCGTGGCGGACGCCTCCGGCCGGATCGCGTTCACCCCGAAGAGCGGGACGACCGTTCCGCTGCGTCTTTCGGTGTACTCCGCGCCGAAGCCCGTCTCGTCCATCAACACCCCGGGTTCGGTCACGTTCGGCGCCGGCCAGGGCCAGGCCGTGGTGAACCTGACCGGCAAGGGCGTCGACCAGGGCACCGGCCCGCAGCGGTACCGCTCGCTGATCAGCGTGCTCGAGCTGCAGGCAGAATCCCCGCAGCTGCCCGAATGCGACGGCAGCGTCACCACCGACTGCACGCTGAACGAGACGGCCAAGGGCGGCGACCTGCGTTATGTCGGCGCCGCGTCGACGGCTCCGCTGGCCAAGGCACAGGGTGAGCCGGAGAACGCGTTGCTGGCCTTCGGTCTCACGACCTGGAGCAACCTGGCCAACCTCGGCAGCAACACGTCGCCGTTCGTGGATATCGACACCACGGGCGACGGCCAGCCGGACTTCGAGACCTATGTCACGAAGGTGACCGCCACCGACGTCCTGGTGGCCGTCACCGTGGCGCTGAAGCCGGGCTTCCCGCAGGTGGACATCCAGCCGGTCAACGGACAGCTCGGCGACGTCGACACGAACGTGTACGACACCAACGCCGTCGTGCTGCCGGTGAGCATCGCCGCACTGGGCATCGATCCGAACGCCGCGTCGCACAAGATCAGCTACACGGTCGGAACCTCCGGGTTCTACGCGGCACCGGGTGCGGACTCGTCGACGATCGACTTCGTCGGCACGCCGCTTTCGTTCGACGCCTTGGCTCCCGCGTACACCGTCCAGGGTGGCGGCGACGCCGCGCTGGGCTACGTCGCGAAGCCGGGTACGGCGCTGGTGGTCAACCGCAACGCGGCCGCGCAGGACACCGTCCTCGGCCTGCTGGCGATCGGGCACCACAACGCCTCGGGCAACCGGGCGAACGTGGTCAAGATCCAGGCGAACGCCGGTGGCGGCAACGCCGGTACCGACCGGCCGGGCAACGGCGGACGGCATACCGGACGTCAGCCGATCGGTGTGGGTTGATCCGGTAGTGCGGTAATCCGCATACGATGAGGTGAGGGACGCCCTGGCGGGATGCTTTCCGCCAGGGCGTCCCCTCTTGTATTCACTCTTTCGGCTGTCTCGCTCTTTGGGAGATTCCGGCATAAGGGTGGTGCGGCTACGGCTACCGGGCTACGGCCGGTAACCTTCCGCTGCTGGCGTTTTCTTGCGGATGGGCCATCCGGACGGCCGGTGGCCTGGTCTACGGAGGTGTGTGGATGCGGCTCGCGGTGATCCCAGGTGACGGGATCGGGCCCGAAGTGGTCTCCGAGGCGCTCAAGGTGCTCGGTGAGGTAGTACCGACGGCGGAGATCACGAACTACGACCTCGGCGCCGCTCGGTGGCACTCCACCGGCGAGCTGCTTCCGGAGTCCGTGCTCGGTGAACTCCGTCAGCACGATGCGATCTTGCTGGGCGCGGTGGGCGACCCGACGGTGCCGAGCGGCATTCTGGAGCGTGGGCTGCTGCTGCGGCTCCGGTTCGAGCTCGACCACCATGTGAACTTGCGGCCCGCCCGGTTGTATCCGGGTGTGCGCGGCCCGCTCGCCGATTCCGGCGAGATCGACATGGTCGTCGTGCGCGAAGGCACCGAAGGCCCGTACGCGGGCAACGGTGGCTTGCTGCGCAAGGACACCGACCATGAGATCGCGACGGAGGTCAGCGTCAACACGGCGTTCGGCGTCCGGCGTGTGGTGACCGACGCGTTCAACCGTGCCGAGGCGCGGCCGCGTAAGCACCTGACGCTCCTGCACAAGACGAACGTGCTGGAATACGCGGGTTCGCTGTGGTCGCGGATCGTCGAAGAGGTCTCGTTGGAGCACCCGGAGGTGACGGTCGCGTACTCCCATGTGGACGCGGCGACGATCCACCTGGTGACCGACCCGTCCCGGTTCGACGTCGTGGTGACCGACAACCTGTTCGGCGACATCATCACCGACCTCGCGGCGGCGGTGACCGGCGGCATCGGGCTGGCGGCGAGCGGGAACCTCGACATCACGCGGCGGAACCCGAGCATGTTCGAGCCGGTGCACGGCAGTGCGCCGGATATCGCGGGCCAGGGTCTCGCCGACCCGACCGCCGCGGTGCTCTCGGTGTCGCTGCTGCTGGACCATTTGGGACAGAAGGAGTCGGCGCGGCGGATCGAGGCATCGGTGGCGTTCGATCTCGCGACCCGGGACCAGGCGTCGCCGGGTGCGACGCATGCGATCGGTGACCGGCTGGCGGCCCTCGTGTCGTCGAACGTGCGCACGGTCACGCAGTAGTTTCGCTGGACCTGAAGGGGCCTTTCACCGCGTCTGACGCGGTG
>NZ_JBFBBY010000144.1:0-18187 GCF_040682875.1 Amycolatopsis sp. NPDC051071
CACATGATCATGGGGTCCTAGACACACCACATGATCAACCAGAGACCGTGCCTGCCCTCATCCAGGCCCACACCGACTTTGCCGGGGCCCTGCGCCTAGGCGCAAGGAAGGGGGCCTTCATGTACTTCCGACCCGCTACTTCAGCGAGTTGTCCACTGTGGTCATCAGGGTTCCGGTGTCACCCGACATCTCCCAGGCCATGACTCCCAGCAGTCCTCTGGTCTTGAGCCAGGCGACCTTCTGCTGGATGGACCAGGCGTCGTCGAAGGTCCACCATTGCCCGCCGTTGCCCGTGTAACACGCCGTGGCGACGGCGACGGTGTCGTGCTGGACGGTGCAGTTCGGGACGCTGGCCAGGAGATTCGCGTAGCCACGAGTACCTGCTTCCTCGGGGAACTGGCCGGGCGCGGCTCCGGTCGCGCTCTGCCATTCACCGTTCTTCGTGCCGGCCGCGACCCCTTGCCATCCTCGCCCGTAGAAGGCGAGGCCGAGTGTCAGTTTCCGTGGATTGGCCCCGGCGTTCGTGTAGGCGTTGATCGCCGCCTCCACGCTGAACTTAAATTTGTACGGATCGTCCGGGTCGGCATAGAGGTTGCCCTGATGCCCGGTTTGGTTCGGCTCCCACGAGTTGTCGCTGCCCGAGCCGTGGAAGTCGTAGCCCTGCACGTTGGCGACGTCGAGGTAGTCGAAGATCTTCGGGATTTCCCAGCCACCGCTCACCTTCGCCGGGTCGGCGGGGGTGAACGCCTGCAGTTCGTACCGTTTGCCGGTGGTCGCGCCGTAGGCGTCCATCTGCGTGCGGAACTCGGCCAGCAGGGCGGTCAGGTTCGTCTTGTCGTTGGCGCTCCAGTGATTTCCGGGATGCCCGTCCGGACTGCCCGGCCACTCCCAGTCGATGTCGATGCCGTCGAAGATGCCCGCGGCCGTGCCCGGCCCGCCGGCTCCGCCGTACGCCTTGACGTTCCCCTTCAGGTACGTGTCGATGCACGACGCGACGAACTTCTGCCGCGACGCGGCGGTCGCCGCGACGTCCGAGAAGTACTTCGAGTAAGTCCAGCCGCCCAAGGAGATGAGGACCTTCAGGTTGGGCTGCTTGGCCTTGAGCTTCTTCAGCTGGTTGAAGTTGCCGCGCAACGTTTCCCAGCCGGTGTCGCCGACACCGTCGACGGACTGGGACGCGGACATCGGCCGCGAGTAGTCGGCTTCCGCGTCACCCGCGCCGTCACCCTGGCTCGGATCCTGCGGATTCGCCGTCGTTCCCTTGGTGACCCCGGAAAGACAGGTGTGGTTGACCGGGTCGATGTTCCCGAAGGCGTACAGCAAATGCGTCAGCTTGCTCGCGGATCCGTTGGTCACCAGGTTCTTGACGAAGAACTGGCGGCCGTAAATACCCCATTGGACGAAGTAGCCGACCCGGGCGTATCCGCTCACGATGTCGCCGGTGCGCGCGCTGACGGCGGCGCTCGCCGCGGAGACGTTGTCGTACCCGTCACGGGCTTTGACCGTGAACGAGTACGAAGTGGACGGTGAGAGCCCGCTGACCGTCGCCGTCGTGCCGGTGACGGTCGTGGCGAGGGTCGAGCCGCGGTAGACGTCGTAGGAGACGACGCCGGTGTTGTCCGTGGAAGCGTTCCACGCCAGCGCGACGGTGCTCGACGTGACCGCCGTCGAGCGGAGGTTGGACGGCGGCGTCGGAGCCTGGGTGTCGTCACCCGGGTTGTTGGTGGTCACCGCCAGCGCGGGGCTTGGCGGCGATTTGGCGTCCTTCCGGTCCTTGGCGACGACGGTGAAGCTGTAGGCCGTGCTCGGCGTCAGCCCGGTGATCGTCGTTTCGGTACCGGTGACCGTGGCCGCCAGCGTGGTGCCGTTGTAGACCTCGTAGGCGGTGACGGGCAGCGAGCCCGGTGCCGACGCGTTCCAGGCCAGCGCGGCGGTCGTGGTCGTCTTCGCCACGAGGCGCAGGTTGGCCGGGGCCGACGGCGGTGCGTCACCCGATCCGTCGCAGTTGGCGTCGTCGACCCGGCACGTGGTCGGGTTGACGGCGGAACTGAGCCGGAAGGACGGGCTGTAGGGATAGGTCGTCCGCCCCGGCCCGAGCGACGCGATGTAGTACGCCGGGGTAAGGGTGACCTGGTTGCCGGCCTGGGTGACCGTGGCGTTGGAGCCGCTGGTGGCGGTCACTCCGGCGGGGAGAGTGAAGGTGAGGGACCAATTGGCGACGGTTTCGGTGCTGGGGTTGGTGACGGTGTACTCACCATTGGTGCCGGTCAAGGTGAAGGCGGCGCGGAGGCGGCCCGCCGCCATCGCTGGACTCACCGCGGCTACGAGTAGCCCGGCTGCGAGGAGTGTCACGGTGAGTGCGCTGAGTAGTCGTTTTCTGGTGCGTCTCATGGCGGTTCTCTCCAAAAGAGGCGGCGAGACTGACCTGATCTGAGCTGGCGCGGTGTGGTCTAGACCACACCTGAATGTAGCGCGGCTCGCATAAAAGGTCTAGACCGATTCGTCGGTCGTGAACCCGATCCGCCCCGGTGCGGATAAGAGATGACACTGAACGGACGGCGAAGGGCGGTTCATTGAGTACATCTGGCGTGGATCCGGGCGATTTGTCCGATGCGGAGCTGATCACGAGATCGGTGACCGGCCCGGACTGGTTCTCCGCGATCTTCGACCGGCATGCCGTGCATATCCACCGCTACCTGGTCAGACGCATCGGACCAGGGCCCGCCGAAGACGCGCTGGGCGAGGCGTTCCTGGTGGCGTTCCGCAAACGCGAGGGCTACGACAGGGCACGCCTCGACGCCCGGCCTTGGCTCTACGGCATCGCGACCAATCTGGTGGCGCAGCGGCGCCGCGACGAGGTCCGGGAGCTGAAACTGCGGGAAGCGCTCGGCCCGCCGCCGGACGAGGAAGGCCACGCCGAGCGCGTCGCCGAACAGGTGACGGCCGAAGCGATGGGAAAGCTGCTCGACGGCGCTCTGGCGGAACTGCCCGACGGCGACCGCGACACGCTGACGTTGTTCGCCGGGGAAAGCCTGAGTTACGAGGAAATCGCCGTGGCACTGGACATTCCGGTCGGAACGGTCCGCTCACGGCTCAACCGTGCCCGCCGCAAGGTCCGCGAGGCGCTGGGGCGCGCGGACACCACGACTTCGAAGGAGATCTCGACCCATGGATGAGCTGAAGTTGATCGGCGACCGGACCGGATCGGTCCCTCTCGCGGAATCCGCCGCACTCGCCGCGGCACGCGTGCGATTGCAGGCCGAAATCGCTGCCGCTGGCACGGAAACCGTTGTCCCATTGCGGAAAGGACGACGCTGGGCCTGGACCGGGGCGGGCGCTGTCGGCCTCGCCGCGGCGATCACCGCCGTCGTCGCGCTGGCCCCGGTCGAGCAGGTCGGCCTGGAACCGCCCGCGGCCGCCGCGGATCCTGTCATGGTGCTCCGCAACGCCGCCGCGTCCGCACTGAAAACACAGGACACACCGCCGAAACCGGACCAGTTCGTCTACACGAAGACCAAGCAACCCGACGGAGAGCGGGAATCGTGGATTTCGGCGGACGGCACCCACGACGGGCTGGTCAAGCTGGCGGACGGAAGTTTCTTCCCGCTTCCGGGCTGTCGGAACGGACGGGCGCAGGTGTACAAGGGCGACGATCCGCTCGAGGGCATCACGGAGCCATGCACGCCAAGGCCGGGTTACCGGGCGGATCTCCCCACCGACGCGGACGCGATGTTCGCCTACCTCAACGCCGACAATGCCGACCACAGCGGTGAGAAGGGCGATTACAACGCGATGGGCAAGGACGTCGTCGCGCTGGCGAACGAGAACTACCTTCCGCCCGCCGTCCGGGCGGCCTTGTTCGGCGCGGCGGCCAAGGTGCCCGGCCTGCGTGCCGTCGACCACGCCAAGGACGGGGCGGGCAGGCCCGGTGTCGGCATCACCTGGCCGCTCAGGCCAGGTGACGACCTCAAGGTGGCGAAACCGGAGGTGATCGTCTTCGCCGCGGACACGTTCCTGTACCTGGGCGGGAATGGGACGGCGGTGACCGCGTCCGGCGTGGTGGACGCGGTCGGTCAGCTGCCGTAGGCCATCAGCGGCCGGTGAAGGCCGCCTTGCCGGGTCCGTCGGCGAGGAATGACTTCACCGCGCCGCGCAGGTCCTCGGTCTCGAAGAGCCCGGCGGCGATCGTCGTGATGTGCTCGTTCGCCTCGGCGACGCCGCCGTGCTCGTAATGCTCGAGGACCTTCTTGGTCGCCGCGTGCGCCCGCGTCGGCCCCTGCGCGAGGTCGTTCGTGAAGGCCCGCACGGCGTCGTCGAAACCCTCCAGCGGGAGTACGCGGTTCACCACGTTCCAGCGTTCGAGGGTCGCGGCGTCGTAGGTCGCGCCGGTCATCACGAATTCCTTGGCGCGCCCGACGCCGGCGCGGGCGGCGAGACGCTGCGTGCCGCCCATGGTCGGGGTCAGCCCGACGACCCGTTCGACGAGGCCGAACTTCGCGCGCTCACTCGCCAGGATGATGTCGCAGGCGACGGCGACCTCGAAGGCCCAGGTCAGGCACAGACCGTGCGCGGCGAAGACGGTGGGGAAGGGGAGAGCGGCGATCCGGTCGGGGATCGCCAGCATCTCGTCGAAGAGCACCTTCGCCTCGGCGGCGGAGGACTGGGCGTCGAAGAGGGAGACGTCGACACCGCCGCTGACGATCTTCCCCTCGGCCCGGATCAGCGCCGCCCGCGGCGGCGTGGCCTCCAGCTCGCCGATCGCCTCACCCAGTTCGTCCTGTAGCTGCGCGGTGTAGAGATTCAGCGGCGGGGAGTCGATGGTCAAGACGGCGAGGCCGTCCGCGTGGTCCAGGCGGATCGAGGTGGCCAAGGCGGGTTCCCTCCGGAGAGATCGTTTCCCTTGACCCTAGCCGGAGGTGGCGGCGAGTTCGTCCCATTGGGCCTGTGCTTCCGGTCGCCATTCGACGTACTTGCGGTGGAAGAGGTCCGCCGCGCGCACGCCGCTCCAACCGTCCGGAAGCAGTTTCAGCGGAAGGCGCGGATCGAGAAACGGAAAACTTCGCCATTCGTGGACGAGTTCGGTCTGTGATCGCAGTACGCCGCGCTCACCCGAAGGGCGTGAACCGGTGAAACGGTCGATGAAATCCTCGTAGCGGTCCTTGAGCTCACTGAGATCCCAGGACCGCGCGACCATCGTCTCCTGGTCGCCGACGTCGCCATAGCTGGCGGTGAACGACATCGCCTGCGCGTCGAGGCCGAGTTCCTGCACGATCTGCTGCGCCTCGCGTTGACGGCCGGGGTCAGGGCTGACCCAGACACCCGCCACCGGCGAGCCGAAACCGGCCCACGTCAGCCGGGTGCGGAGCCGGTGCCTGAGGTCCCGCTTCGCTTCGGGCACCGAGACGATCAGCATCAGCCAATGGTCGTCCCAGGGTCTCTCGTCGTGGCCGAAGGCGTAGATCCGTTCGGCGCCTTCGGTCAGCAGGCGTCTGCCAGGCGGGGTCAGCGACCAGCGCACTCTGCGCCCGACGCGTTCGGAGACGACCCAGCCCTCGGCGGACGAGCGAGCCAGCGCCTGCCGCGCGGACTTCTCCTCCACGTCCAGCACTCGCAGCGCTTCGACCAGCGTCGACGTCCAAACGGGCTGATCGCGGGGGAGGATGTACTCGCCGAGGATCGTCATCAGCAGCGACCGCGCGCTCGCGTGACTGACCTCCCGGCGCCTGCTCATCGTCGGCCTGCGGGTACCGCCTTTCTGCTGGTGCGCGACGGGGACGGAGGTGGCGGAGTCCGCCATTTGCTGTCACCGACCTCATAGTTCGGGTGTGGGTTCGGATGTCGTCCGGGTCCGGAAGAACAACAAGGTTACCCACGTTCCGTGATCGGTTGGATACCTGACACTCTTCCGAGGGACCCCGAGCTGTTCAATTCACGCCGTTTAGACTTACTCATCTCATGAGCGCCACACTCGTTGCCAAGGATCTCGCCGCAGGCCACGGCGACCGCGTTCTGTTCTCCGGCCTTGACCTCGTCGTCGCCCCCGGCGAGGTGATCGGCCTCGTCGGGGTCAACGGCGCCGGCAAGTCGACGCTGCTGCGGACCCTCGGCGGCCTGGTGCCACCGGAGGACGGCAGCGTCCGGTTGAACCCGCCGACGGCCACCGTCGGTCACCTCCCGCAGGAGCCCGAACGCCGGGAGGGTGAGTCCGTCCGCGCGTTCCTGGCGCGCCGCACCGGCGTCGCCGCCGCGCAGGCCGCACTCGACACCGCCACCGAGGCACTGACCGCGGGCGAGCCGGGTTCGGACGACACGTACGCCGTTGCCCTCGACCGCTGGCTCGCGCTCGGCGGCGCCGACCTCGACGACCGGGCGGGCGAGGTCGTCGCGGATCTCGGGCTCGCGGTCAACCTCGACCAGCCGATGCTTTCGCTGTCCGGTGGGCAGGCGGCGCGGGCGGGGATGGCCTCGCTGCTGCTGAGCCGGTACGACATCTTCCTGCTCGACGAGCCGACCAACGACCTCGACCTGGACGGCCTGGAACGGCTCGAACGGTTCGTGACCGGGTTGCGCGCCGGGACGGTGCTGGTCAGCCACGACCGCGAATTCCTCGCCCGCACGGTGGACCGCGTCGTCGAACTCGACTTCGCGCAGCAGCAGGTGCGGACCTACGGCGGCGGTTACGAGTCCTATTTGGAGGAACGCGCCGTCGCCCGGCGGCACGCCCGCGAGGAGTACGACGAGTACGCGAACACCAGGGCGTCACTCGAAGCGCGCGGCGCGATGCAGCGTTCGTGGATGGAGAAGGGCGTCAAGAACGCCCGGCGCAAGGCCACCGACAACGACAAGATCGGCCGCAAGTTCCGGAGTGAGGCGACGGAGAAACAGGCGTCGAAGGCCCGCCAGACCGACCGCATGATCGAGCGCCTCGACGTCGTCGATGAGCCCCGCAAGGAATGGGAACTGCGGATGGAGATCGCGGCGGCGCCCAGGGCGGGCGCGGTCGTGGCGACTCTGCGTGGCGCCGTGGTGCGGCGGGGCGAGTTCACGCTGGGACCGGTGGACCTGCAGATCGACTGGGCGGACAAGGTCGCGATCACCGGTGCCAACGGCGCCGGGAAGTCGACACTGCTCGCCGCGCTGCTCGGCCGGATTCCGGTCGACGAAGGGGGCGCTTCGCTCGGCTCCGGCGTCGTGGTCGGCGAGGTCGACCAGGCACGGAAACTGTTCCTCGGCGATCTGCCGCTCGTGGAGGCCTTCGCCCGCGAGGTCCCGGAGCTTCCCGACGCCGATGTCCGGACGCTGCTGGCGAAGTTCGGGCTGAAGGCCGCGCACGTGCTGCGGCCGGCGGCCACGCTGTCGCCGGGGGAGCGGACCCGGTCGGCGCTGGCGCTGCTGCAGGCCCGCGGGGTGAACCTGCTGGTGCTCGACGAGCCGACGAACCACCTGGACCTGCCCGCGATCGAGCAACTGGAGTCGGCGCTCTCGGAGTATCCGGGGACGTTGCTGCTGGTGACGCACGATCGTCGGATGCTGGACGCGGTCGCGACGACGCGGCGGCTCGAGGTCGCGGACGGGAAAGTGACCGAGTCGTGAACGGCCCTTTCATCGCACCCACGGCTTGACAGCGGGTCAGCCCTTCGTCGCGCCTCCGGTGAGCCCCTTCACGAACTGCTTCTGCAGCGCCAGGTAGAAGATCAGCACCGGCAGGGTCGCCAGGAACATCAGCGCGAACACACTCCCGAGATCCGCCTGGTACTGGCCGATGGAGCGGTAGATCCCGGTCGTGACGGTGGTTCCCTGGCTGGGGCCGAGGATGATCAGCGGATCGATGAAGTCGTTCCAGATCCACACCCCGAGGAAGATCAGCACGCTCGCCGTCGCCGGGCGCAGCAGCGGGAACACGATCCGCCAGAACACCTGCGTCCGGCTCGCGCCGTCGAGCAGCGCGGCTTCTTCGAGTTCCACCGGCACCCCGCGGATGAACCCGGTGAACACGAACACTCCGAACGGCACGTAGTACCCGACGTTGAACAGCACCAGACCTTGCAGTGTCGCCATCATCCCGGTCAGCCGCAGCACCTCGGTGACCGGGATCAGGATCACCTGCGGCGGGATCATCAGGCCCGCCAGCAGGATCAGCGCGAGCACCTTCGTCCACCGCTTCGACGAGCGCGCCAGGTAATGCCCGAGCATGGCCGAAAGCACGGTCAGCACCAGGATCGACAGCAGGGTGACGAGCACGCTGTTCGCCAGGCTCACCCAGAACAGCCCGTCGGGCCGGGTGAGCACGGCGTGGATGTTGGTCAGTGTCGGCGGCAGCGGAACCGACGCCGGCTCCTGAGCGATCTCGTCACCCGGTTTGAAGACGTTGACGAGCACGTAATACAGCGGCACGAAGAAGATCGCGCTCACCAGGATCGCCACGGCGGGCCGGAGTCTCACAGGTCGACCTCCCGCCGCCGCAGGAACCGCAGCACGATCGTGGTCACGGTGGCCACGATCAGCAGCATCACCACGGCCATCGCGGACGCGTACCCGACGTGGTTCGCGTCGAGGCCGGTGGCGAGGACGTTGAACGCGATCGTGGCCGTGGTGCCGGAGCCGGGGCCGCCGTTGGTGACGACCTTGACGTAGTCGTAGGTCTTGAACGCCGAGATCAGCAGGACGACGGTGTTGATGGTCAGCGACGGCGCGAGCAGTGGCCAGGTCACCGCGCGGAATCGCCGCACCGGACCGGCGCCGTCGATCTCCGCGGCCTCCAGCAGTTCCACCGGAACGCCTTGCAGGCCCGCGAGATAGACGACGACGCAGAAGCCCAGCATCTGCCAGCACACGATCGACGCGACCGAATAAAGCGCCAGATCCGGATCGGACAGCCAGCCGGGTGGATGTTCGACGCCGAGCGCGCGGAGGGCGTTGTTGATCGGGCCCCGGTCGTCGAAGAGTTTCGTCCAGATGATGCTGACCACGACCGAGCTGAGGATCACCGGCGTGAAGAACACGCTCCGCAAAGCGTTGTACAGCCAGCCTTTCCGGTCCAGCAACAGGGCGACGCCGAGGCCGAGCAGATTCGGCACGAGCACCACGATCACGGTCAGGATCGTGGTCACCCGGAGTGCGGCCAGGAACTGCTCGTCCTGGAACAGCAACCGGTAGTTCTCGAAGCCGATGTACTCCGACGGCGGGTTGAACGGGTTGTGGTTCGTCAGGCTGTAACCGAAGCTGATGAGGATCGGCGCCATCACGAAGCACAGGTAGACGACGACGCCGGGAGCGCCGAACGAGACGAAGTGCCACACTCGCGGCAGGATCGGTTTCCTGGCCATCGTGGCGTCAGCGCGCCTTCGCCCACTCGGTGTCCAGGAACGCGCAGGCGTCGGCGACCGGTTTCCGGCCGGTGATGACGTCCTGGGCGGCCTGGTAGACCTTTTCCTTCATGCCCGGCAGGAGCCCGTCGTCGGCGGTCTCCCAGCTGAAGGCGTTCACGACGGCGTTCTTGGCGACGGCCTGGGTGTAGAGGTCGTAGCCCGCCTTGAAGACCGGGCCGGCGTCGGGCGGCGGCGTGTAGCCCTTGATCGCGGGGAACAGGCCGTCGGCCTTGACGGAGGCGTCGATCTGCTCCTTGTCGAGCTGGAACGCCAAGGCGAATTTCCTTGCCGCGTCGAGGTTCGGCGACTTGGCGTTCACGACGATGCCGCCGCCGGTGTAGGCGGGGACGACGAGTTTCCCGTCCTCGGAAGGGAAGTTGAAGACGCCGATCTCGAACGGCGGTTTCTTGGCGTCGGCGATGGCGGCGAACCAGTTGCCCATCGGGTACATCGCGCCTTCGCCGGTGAGGAACGCCGCCTCGGTCGCGGAGTAGTCGCGCGAGACCTGGGTCTTGTCGAGGTAGCCCTTGGCGACCAGATCGGCGAACTTGCCGAACGCCCGCTGGAAGTCCGGATCGGCGAACTTCACCTTGTCGGCGCGCCGCTGGGACAGCCAGTCCGGCGTCTTGCCGTAGACGTCGACGCTGATCAGGCCGTCCAGCAGCATCGCGGACGGGAAGCCTTCCTTGCCGCCGCCGATGGTGAACGGCGTGATGCCCTTGACCTTCAGTTTCTCCGACGCGGCAAGGAGTTCTGCCCAGGTCGCCGGGGCAGAAGCGATTCCAGCGTCGGCGAAGAGCTTCTTGTTGTAGTAGATCGGCGGGATGGTCTGGGTGTTGGCAGGCAGCTGGTGGTGCCCGCCCTTGATCGGGTTGGCGCCGGGGAACTGGAAGTCCTTGAGCTCCTCGGGTGTCCAGGCGTAAAGGTTGCCCGATTCGGCGAAGCCCGCCGAGTCGACGGCGATCGCGACGTCGGGGAACTGGCCCGATTGCAGTAGTTGCTTCGCGTACCCGGTGCGGTCGGTCGAGGGAGCGACCAGCTTCTTCACGCTGAGGCCGGGATTCCGGTCCATCACCCGTTTGATGGCGGCGTCCCAATAGGACGGTGGCAGATTGGGTGTCTCGAAGGTCAGGAAGGAGATCTCACTGCCGCTTCCGGAGCCGCCCGCGCCGCCGACGGTGCATCCGGTGAGGCTCGCGGCGAGGAGCAGCGCCGCTCCCAACGCGAAGGACCTTCTCATGCCCAGACACCCTTCTCGCGGCAATGCACGTCGTCTCATATACGACGGCATTCGATCGGATGTCTACAGTGCTGTCAAGCGGTTACTCGTGTCGAACACGGCTCTGACGCAGTGATACATCGGACCTATCGGGAGCTTAGATCTTCGTCAGCCGGATGAGCGCGCTCGCGAAATCGCCGTCCGGCAGACCCGGGATCAGGCCGTGGGCCAGCAGTGAAGCGCCATGCCACACCTTCCCGGTGTCTTCGTCGCGGTAGCGGGCGGCGGGGTCGAGACCTTCGAGCCGGACCGGTCGCCCGGGAGCGTGGAAATGTGCCGCTTGCCGGAACACGAACACGACCGCACGCCCGTCGTCGGCGGCCACGTACTGCAACGCGGAGACGCCGTCGGTCTCCGGCGGCACGAGCCGGTAGAGCCTGCCGTGCTGGACGATCGGCCGGATCTCCTTGTACAGCGCGATCTGCTCGCGGGCCTGATCGAGGTCCGCCTCAGGCCAGGACACGATGTCGCCGCCGATGCCGAGTACCCCCGCCATGGCGACGTGGAACCGGAACCGCAGCGGGGTGGTGCGATGGGTGACGAAGTTGGGGTCGTCGGTGACCCACGCTGACATCGCGCGTGCCGGGTACACCTGCCCGTAGCCGTGCTGGATGACGAGCCTGTCGAGTGCGTCGGTGTTGTCCGACGTCCAGACCTGATCGGTGCGTGCCATGATGCCGAGGTCGATCCGCCCGCCACCGCCACCGCACGCCTCGATCCGCAGCCCCGGATGGCTGTCGCGCAGGCGGTCCATGATCGCGTAGACCGCGCGGGTGTGCTCCACCCACAGCCGATCCGGATCACTGTCGGCCGGCCAGCCCGCTTCGCTGAACGGGCGGTTCATATCCCATTTCAGGAAGTCGATCCCGTGCTCGCCGACGAGGGAGTCGAGCCTGCCGTGCGCCCACTCGGCGACGTCCGGGCGGGCGAAGTTGAGCACCAGCTGTTGCCGCAGTTCCGAACGTGTCCGATGGGGATGGTGCAGCACCCAGTCCGGATGCTCGCGGTAGAGATCGCTGTCCGGGTTGACCATCTCCGGTTCCACCCAGAGTCCGAACTTCATGCCGAGCCGGTGTACGTCGCCGATCAGCGGGCCGAGACCGCCGGGGAACTTGGTGGTGTTGACAGACCAGTCGCCGAGTCCGGCGTGATCGTTGTCGCGGGCGCCGAACCAGCCGTCGTCCATCACGAAGAGTTCGACGCCGAGCGCCGCCGCCTTCTCGGCCAGCGCGCGTTGACCGGCCTCGGTGACGTCGAAACCCGTTGCCTCCCACGAGTTGTAGAGCACCGGCCGGAGTTCGCCGGGAAGCGGGAGGACGTGACCGAGCGTGTACGCGTGCCAGGCGCGGCTCGCGGCGCCGAAGCCGCCCTCGGTGTAGAGCCCGGCGAACACCGGCGTGGTGAGCGTTTCGCCGGGCGCGAGGCGGGGGACGACGCCGTCCTGGCCGAAGCCGCCGGTCACGGTGAGACGGCCGGTGGAGGAGCGGGTGGTGGTGATCCGCCACGATCCACTCCACGCGAGTGCGGCGCTGTAGACCTCGCCGTGACGCTCCGTCGCGTCGCCGTCGTCGAGCATCACCCACGGGTTGGCGTGGTGGCTCGCGATGCCGCGCCTGCTGCCGAAGGTGGTTTCGCCGTGGGGGACCGGTTCCCGGAGCAGCTGGCTTTCCGCGGCCCAGCGGCCGGTGACATGGCTGATCCGGTAGCCGGGCCGGACCGGCAGGACCCAGGTCGCGGAGTCGGCCCGGATGACTTCGATCGGGCCTTCGGTGCCGTCGTGAGTGAGTTCGGTCCAGCGTTCGACGACGTCCGTGCCGGGCGCGACGCGGTAGTTCAGCGTGATCCGCAGGGGATAGTGGCGGTCGCGGAAGTGGACTCGTAACCGGTCGCTGTCGATGTCGTGGGAGAGGTAGCGCCATTCCAGCGCGCGGGTGCCGTCGGCGAACCGGAGCTGGAGTGCGGGAGTCCAGTAGCGCGTGCCGCCGTCCGCGGCGAGTTCGTCCAGACCCTCGTTGGGATCATTGAAGGCGTCCCAGCGTGTTTTGGTCTCGGGGACGACGTCCTGGAGCTGGCCGAAGGTGAGCACGGGGCCCCAATAGACGTGGCTGGGCGTGTCGTCCTCGGCCAACCGCAGTGCGTAGCTCGTGGCCGCCGTGCGAATGAGCCAGGACCGCGTGCCTTCGTCGAAAACGATCTCAGTCACGGTCGCCATCCTGGCCCGGAAGGGCGGTCGGAGGCCAGGGGAGGACCGCTCGGCGGTACACCGCACTCGCGTGCTCAAGCACGCGAGTCACGTCTTCCCGAACGTGACCGGACGTCCTCAGCCGCCCACCTTCGCGATCGCCACCGTATGCGAGGGCCGCACCCGCACCAGCACCTTCCCCGGCGAAGTCGCGTAGGCCATCCAGCCGTCGGAAGCCTCCTGCCCGGCCTCCGCGAGATACCGCCGTGCGATCAGTTCCGAACCCTGCCGGACGCCCTCGGGATCCGTGACGATCTCCGCGACGCCCTCCACGCTTACGAACGAGTAAGGCGGCCGCGGGTCGTCGGCGACGACCGAAACGCGCGGATCCTCCTTGAGTGCCCGGCCTTTGACGGTGTCCTCGCCCAGGTTGACCACGATGTCGTCGCCGTCCATGGCGAACCAGACCGGGACCGCGTGCGGCCTGCCGTCCGGGCGGACCGTCGCGAAGACGGCGGTGCGGGTTCCTTCGGCGAGGAACGCGCGGCGCTGTTCGTCGGTCATCTTCTCCGGCATTGCTTCATCCCCTCAGAGTGGCGTCCAGACCGAAGGCCGGGAACAGCCGGCTGTTGAACGTGGTGAACTCGGCGACCTTCCCGCCGACGACGCGGATGAGGTCGAGTTTGAAGGCGCGGAACTCGGTGTCACCGGGACGCCGCAGGTACGACGCGAACGCGGGCATCCGGTTGGCGTCGACGGCGACGGCACGCCATTCACCCATCTCCTCGGCGATCCGGCCGTGCCTGGCGAGGTGTTCTAGCCCGAGATAGCAGTGGGGTTCCGGTGGCATGGTGACGCGGACGTCGTCGCGGACCAGGGCGCTCAGCGAGCCGAAGTCGCCGCGATCGTGTGCTTCGACGAGCCGCCGGACCAGCGCGCGTTCCTCTTCGGACGGTGCCGACGCCGACCACTCGCCGCGCTGCTCGGGAAGGCGTTCGCGCAAGGTCGCCCGGCCGCGCTGCAGTGCGCTGTTCGCGGCGGGGACGGTCAGGTCCAGCAGTCCGGCGCTCTCCGCGGCGGTCCAGCCGAGGACGTCACGCAGGATCAGCATCGCGCGCTGCTGTGGTGGCAGCAATTGCAGCGCGGCGAGGAAGGCGAGTTCGATGGTCTCCCTGGCGACGGCGAGCGCGTCCGGTTCGGTGTCGGGCGGCGCGATCTCGTCGAGCAGCCGGTCCGGGTACGGCTGGATCCAGGGGACTTCGGCGAACGACCGCAGCGACGGGACTCGCCGCGCGCTTTTGCGAAGTGCGTCGAGGCAGGCGTTGGTGGCGATCCGGTACAGCCAAGCGCGGAAGTTCTCGCCGTCGAAGGTGTCCAGCCCGCGCCAAGCGTTGATCAGTGCTTCCTGGACGACGTCTTCCGCCTCGTCGAACGAGCCGAGCATCCGATAGCAGTGGACGTGCAGTTCGCGCCGGTGCCGTTCGGTCAGCCGGGCGAAGGCGGTTTCGTCCCCCGCCTTCGCCGCGGCGACGGTTTTGTCCGTGTCAATACTGGTCATGGCGCCTCCATCGAGTGTTCTTACCCGATGTAACGGCGCCTTTCGCGGGAACTCATCGGTCCCGCGATGACTTTTTTCCGGCTACTTCGACACAGCAGGTCAGGGGCGGGTGGTGAGGTACCCGCCCAAGGTGCGGAAGTACTCGTTCGCGGCCAGTTCGGTGCCGTCCTCGGTCCGGACCCGTTCGATGACGAGGCCGTGCGACCGGCCGCGGCGCGACTCGGGACCGGCGACGATCACCACGCCGTCACCCTCGCGGATGAAGATCCGGCCCGCGGTGCCGCCGTAGTGACCCACGGACACCGACGAACGGACGATGCGCAGCTGCTTCCCGCGGTGGTGAGTAAAGGCGTTGGGGTACGGATCGGACTGCGCCCGCACCAGCCGCTCGATCTCGTCGGCGGGCCACGTCCAGTCGATGAGACTGTCTTCCAGCGCGCGTTTGTGGAAGAAGCTGGCCTTCGACCGGTCCTGTTGGACCGGGGTGAAGTTCCCGCTCCCGATCAACTCGATGGCTTCCGTGGTGATCGGCGCGATCAGGTCGACCGTCCGGTGGAAGAGATCGGTGGTCGTGTCCTTCGGTCCCACCTGGACGGACCGCTGCACCACGACGTCGCCGGCGTCGAGGTCGCCGTCCATCATATGGGCCGTGACGCCCACTTCCGGCTCACCGTTGATGAGTGCCCAGATCAGCGGCGAGAAACCGGCGTACGCGGGCAGCAGCGAATCGTGCACGTTCAGCGTGCCGTGGCGCGGCATCGAGAAGATCTCCGGCGGAAGCCAGGTGCGCCAGTTGTTCGCGACGATCAGGTCGAGATCGGCTTCCTTCAGTTCCGCCAGCAGTTCCGCGTCGTCGGGCCGCTGACGCAGCAGGGCACGGATGCCGTGGGCTTCGGCGAGGTCCGCGACCGAGTCCGACCAGATCTTTTCGTAAGCGTGGTCGCTTTTCGGGTGGGTGACGACGAGGGCGACGTCGTGCCCCGCGTCGATCAAAGCCCGCAGGGTGCGGTGTCCCCAGGTCTGGTATCCGAACATGGCGACCCGCATGGGACCGGCCTCCTCCTGGTCGAGGGATGAACATCACCACTGAAAGTACTAGTTGAGGCTCACCTAACTTAGGTTAGGGTTCCCTTGTTCTTGTAACGGAGTACCGAGAAGCGGCTGAGCCGCGCAAGGGGTTTCGAGATGGCACGAGCAGTGGTCGGTGAACGGATTCCGGTCTACGACGTGGTCGGGGTCGGGTTCGGGCCGTCGAACCTGGCGCTCGCGATCGCCCTCGCCGAACACAACGCCGCGCCGGGTGCCGAAACGGTCACCGCCCACTTCCTCGAGCGCCAGGTCCGGTTCGGCTGGCACCGCGGGATGCTGATCGACAACGCCACCATGCAGGTCTCGTTCCTCAAGGATCTGGCGACGATGCGGAATCCGACCAGCTCGTTCAGTTTCCTGTCGTACCTGCACAGCAAGGGGCGGCTGGTCGATTTCATCAACCACAAGAACCTCTTCCCGCTGCGGATCGAGTTCCATGACTACTTCGAGTGGGCCGCGGCGAAGGTCGACGACGTCGTTTCCTACGACACCGAAGTACTTTCGGTGACGCCGGTCTTCGACGGCGAGAAGGTCGCGTACTTCGACGTCCACGCCCGCACCGACGGCGAACTGGTGGACCTGCGTGCCCGCAATCTCGTGATGGGCACCGGCCTGCGGCCGAACCTGCCGGAGGGGGTGCCCCCTGGGCCCCGCGTCTGGCACAACAGCGAACTGCTGCACCGCATCGAGGGGTTGGCCACCGAGGATCCGCGCCGGTTCGTCGTCGTCGGCGCCGGCCAGAGCGCGGCGGAGGTCAGCGCGCTGCTGCACGACCGTTTTCCCAAGGCCGAGGTCTGCGCGGTGTTCGCGCGGTACGGCTACAGCCCGGCCGACGACAGCGCGTTCGCCAACCGGATCTTCGACCCCGAGGCGGTCGGGCGGTTCTACGAGGCGCCGGAAGCGGTCAAGGACCGCCTGATGCGCTACCACGGCGCGACGAACTACTCGGCGGTCGACATCGAACTGATCGATGAGCTGTACCGCCGCGTCTACCGCGAGAAGGTCCAGGGAATCGAGCGGCTGAAGCTGATCAACGTCTCCCGGCCGACCGAGGTCACCGACAGCGGCTCCACGGTCCAGGTCACCATCGAGGCGCTGGAGACCGGCGAGCGTACCCGGCTCGACGCCGATTTCGTCGTGTACGCCACGGGATACAGCCCGGCCGACCCGACGCCGCTGCTCGGCGAGCTGGCGGCGAACTGCGTCCGGGACGACGAGGGCAGGCCGCGGGTCGAACGCGACTACCGGATCGTCACCGATCCGCCGCTGGACGGCGGGATCTACCTCCAGGGCGGCACCGAGCACACGCACGGCATCACGTCGTCGCTGCTGTCCAATACCGCCGTCCGTGTCGGCGAGATCCTGCAGTCCATTGTGGACCGGCGCGCGGCGGGCACCTCGCGGCCCGAGTACGCCGTGAGCGGTACCGGCCCCGCTTGACCCGCGCACGTCGTTTCCCATTTTTGAACGGTGGAGGCACCCCGATGACCCGCGGTTTCCCGCTGACCTCGGCCCAGAAGGGGATCTGGCTCGCACAGCAGCTCGATCCGGCTGTCCGAGGTTCCGGCGGTGTTCCGGGCGACGGTCAACGACGTCCTGCTCACCGGACTCGCGCTCGCCGTCACCCGGTGGCGCCGCGACGAGGGCCGCGCGGTGCTGGTCGACGTCGAGGGGCACGTCCGCGAAGAGGAACTGGCGAGTGGCGCGCTGGAACGGGTCCGGGCACATCTGGACGGACTGCCTTCAGCGGGGCTCGGCCATGGCCTGCTGCGGTATCTCAACTCGCGCACTGCTTCCGCGCTGGCGGAGTTCCCCGGCGCGCAGATCGAGTTCAACTACCTTGGCCGGATCGGCGTCCCCGAGGCGACCGACTGGTCGTACGCGGCGGAAGCCGAGGCGGCCGCACTCGGGGCGGACGACGGGATGCCGGCCGCGCACGCCCTGACGCTTAACGCCGTGACCGAGGACCGCCCCGGCGGCCCCGAACTCGGCGCACACTGGTACTGGCCGGAGGCCGTGCTGACCGAAGAGTCGGTGCGGGAACTGGCGGAGACCTGGTTCACCGCGCTGGACGCGCTCGCCCACCGGGCGGCCCGGCTCGACTCACGTGAAGACGGAACACAGAAGGAGAAGAAGGCATGACGAACCCGTTCGAGAACCCCGACGGCACCTACCTGGTGCTGGTCAACGACGAGGGCCAGCACAGCCTGTGGCCCGAGTTCGTCGAGGTCCCGGCGGGCTGGACCACGAGGTTCGGCCCGGCCTCGCGCCCGGAGTGCCTCGAGTACGTCGAGACCAACTGGACCGACCTGCGGCCCGCTTCGCTCGTCAAAGCCATGGAGGCCATGGAGGCCTGACTGCGACCAGGCGCGGGGTTGCGTTGTCGTGAGTGATTTGGGTCTTTAGAGCCAAGAGTGTCTTAGGTGCTTACTGATTTGGCTGCGGGGCTGATGGCGGGTCAGGTCCGTGAAGGACTCCTTGCCTAGGTACAGGAAGGCCTCCTTCCTGTACCTAGGCGCAAGGAAGGGGGCCTTCCTGTACTTCAGGGTCGCCGCTGTGGTCTCAGGTGCATCAGCAGGCACTGCGGCGGTCGCGCGTGAAGGACTCCTTCCCTCGGCTCAGCCGAGGAAACTCGACCTTCACACCTTCCCGAGGTACAGGAAGGCCCCCTTCCTGTATCTAGGCGCAAGGAAGGGGGCCTTACAGTAACA
>NZ_JBFBBY010000145.1:0-18024 GCF_040682875.1 Amycolatopsis sp. NPDC051071
GGTCTTCTTGCGTCATGTGGGGTCCCCATAGGACTAAATTCGTCCTATGGGGACCCCTCATGACATCCCGGCGGCCTCGGTGGCGAAACCGCCATGGTCGCCCGGGAAGTAGGTCGGCTTCACCCCGAGGAGACCGGCGGCGAGGACGGCGGCCTCGTGCGCGGGCTGCCCGGGCCGAGGTCTCGCCGACACCGACGACGATCCGGGTCCCGGAGGTCCGCAGGGTCTCGTGAACGCGTTGTCCTGGCTGTTGCGTCAACCTTGCTACCGGATCGAGGGAGGTTCCTGATGGGCGTGACCGTCCATGCGCAGTGGGTCTTCATCGCAGACGGCGCCGATGATCTGCGACAAGGTCGTGCAGGCCCTCCTCGATCAGGAACGCTGTGTCGCCGGGTTCACCGACAGCGCGGTCTCCGCGGACGCCGGTCGTGCGGTGATGGAGATCGAGGCCGACATCTCCAGCGGCGACCTGTCGCACGCCATCGCCGAAGGGCACGCCGCGATCCGCGCCGCCTTGCGTTCGGTCGGAATCGGGACGCCTGAATGGCCGACTCATGGCGAGGCCATGTCCATGGTGCTGAAGGACCTCCGCACCGAGCAGCTGGTCTAGCCCGACCCGGTACTCGCACTCAGGTGATCAGCCGCAGTCGCGTGCTCAGACTTCACACTCGCGTGCTTGAAGGCGGATCACGCGTGCTTGAAGGCGGAACTCGCGTGCTCAGACTTCGCACTCGCGTGCTTGAAGGCGGATCACGCGTGCTTGAAGGCGGAACTCGCGTGCTCAGACTTCGCACTCGCGTGCTTAAAGGCGGAACTCGCGTGCTTAAAGGCGGAACTCGCGAGTCACGCCGTAGCCCTGGCCGCGAGTCCGGCGAACAGGCCGGTCAGTCTTCGACGAGGGCGGCCGAGATGATCCGGTGCAGCGGGTACCGCTCGTTGTCGGTCCCTTCGAGCACCCCGCCGCCCACCCGCACCGGGCGCACGACGCGCTGGCTCGCCGTCCCGCGTGAGTCGACGAAGCCGATCCATACGTCGCGACGCTCCATGGTCGCCTGGGACAGCAGCGCCAGCGTCGCGGACGTGTCCCCGGCGCCACCGCCCTGCGGCGCTCGCACCGTTTCGCCGCGACGTCGCGCCGAAGCGGCGTCACCGGCCCGGACGTGCGCGACGATCTTGCCGACCTGGTCGTCGGTCAGCCCGGCTTGCTCTCCCGGCGCGCGACGCGCGGCACGCGCCTTCGCCGGCAGGCGACGTCCAGACGGCCTGATGTCCATGACGCGGCCGTCGGGGCCTTCGGCGGCGGGGGCGAAACCGGCGCCGCGGAGCCCGTCGAGGACCTCCGCCAGCGGGTACGAGCTGATGAGCACCGTCGGCGCGATCATCCGCAGGCCGTACTCCGCCGCGACCGGGCTGCCCATGACCTCCGCGAGCAGCGACGCGTCATCACAGCGCAGGAACGACTCGGCGGCGCCACCGCGCAGCCGCCCGTGCCGCCGGGCGACGTCGTCGATCAGATAGGTGAGCCCCTGCGGTACCGGCGTCGCCGACCGGGCCGTGAACAACGCGTGCAGTTCGCCCGCGGTCCGCCCGGTGTCGAGCGCGCGCCGCACGGACGTCTCGGTGATCCGGTAGACGGTGGCGTGCCCTGCCGATTCGATGTCGGCGACGGCGGTCATCTCGGTCGCGAGTTCGGCCTCCAGCGGTCCCGGCGCGACCACGGTCAGGTCGGCCTGCACCAGGACGTGGTCCACCGGACGCGGCAGCGCGTCGAGCATCGCCTCGACGGCGCCAGGCCGGTCTTCGGCCAGCAACGCCCGCGTTGCCGTCGTGAGCCCGCCGAGCCCGATCAGGCCGAGCGCGGCCCCTTCCGCCATCGTCCAGCGCACGGTCTCGTCCCGCAGCCGTCCGCCCCGCCTCGGCGCGCGCCAGGCGAGCGAGGCGACCAGTTCGTCGGTGCTCTTGACCCCGGAGCCTTCGGGCAATGCCGCCAGCGCGAGCAGGATCCGCCGCCGTGAGACCGGCGCCAGCGGCCGCCGGAGTTCCTCCGAAAGCGGCGCGATCGGCTTGTCCTTCGCGTCCCGTCCACCAGCGAGGCCGGGCAGCCGGGGCAGTTCGAGCCAGGCCTGCGCGACCGTCATCCAGCGCTGTGCCGTCGGCGACGCGAGCCAGGAATCGGTCAGCGTCGTCGGCACCCATTCCGGTGTGGTCGCCTCGCTGTCGGCGACCAGCCCGGCGCCGACCGCGATCTCGGCCAGCAGGGTCACCCGCGTTTCGCCGACGTCGAGCTCCTTGGCGAGCTTCTTGATCTCACGCACCCCGAGCCCGCCGGACTTCAGCACCGGCGGCGGCGTCTCCGACCACGCGCGAAGCATGTTTTCGGTCTGGCGCAAGAACTCCATCGCCTCACCCGCCGCCGTCGCGTCCACTGTGGACCGCTGGTGCGGATGCACGGGGAGTTCCGGTTCGCGCAGCGAAGCCGGGTCGAAAACCGTCCCGCCACGCAGCGCGATCCCGAGTTCGCGGGGCAACTCGACGGTCTGGTCGTCCCGGCGCAGCAGCAGGCCACGCGCGAGGAGCCGCTGGACCGGGTTCCGCGCCCGCTCCAGCGGGATGTCGGCCGACGCGTCGCGAGTACGGCCGATCGGCGGCCCGGCGGCCAGCGTCGTCAGCAGGGCGCGTTCGTCCTCGCCGACCTCGGCGAGCGCGGCCTCGATATCCGTTCCGGCGAGTGTGGGTGACGACGCCCCCAGCCCGGCGGGGAAGGGGCCGAGCGCGTCGCGGGCCGACGGCGGGACGCGCAGCGCGCCGTCGCCACCCCAGACCAGCGCCCGGGTGCGCAGCAAGGCCAGCGTCTCGCCGATCTTGGTACCCACCAGCCGCGCGACCTCGTCCGCGGCAACCGGATCGGTGTCCGCCCCGGCCAGTAACAGGCCGTCGAGCACGGCGAGGGTGAAGGTGTCGAGGTCTTCGCAAGCACGCGCGACGGAGCCCGGCGTGCCGGCCCGGGTGGCGAGCACGATGGTGTCGGACGGGGGCGGCGTGGACAGGTCGCGACGCGTGCGCAGCAGCGCGGCGAGCGCGTCGTCTGACTCGTTACGCAGCCAGTCCGCCATGGAGGGCGCGGGCATAGACGATCAGGATACCGGGCGGGTGCCTGACCGGCAGGCGCGTTCGGGCAGACTGTCCTTCAGAGAACGGCTTGACCATGCTCGGGAGGATGTTGTGGCGAAGGGCGAGAACAAGAAGCGCGCGGGTATCGACCCGACGTGGCCCGGTGAAGACGGGGAACACCCCGTCACCGAGCTCGCAGCCGATCGGCAGGGTGCGCTGTCCCCGTTCGGCGACCTGACCTTCCCGCTCGACGCGGTGCCCTACGTGCACCCCGAGACCGAGATCAACCGGTAGCGAAGTCACCGGGACCGGCGACCCTGGAAGTTACTCGTCAGTCACCCCGGCGAGGGTCCGTGGCGGTCGTCACGGGAGTAGGTTTTCGATCGACCTGTTCAGCTTTCCTCAGCGGGGGTAGTGCCATGCCGGTTCCCGGTCCCGGATATTCGATCACCGTCCGGGTGGAGGCCCCCGCGTCGTCCACCGCGGCGGGTGACCTGACGACCGCCGTCGGCCGGGTCGGCGGCGTGCTGACCGCGTTCGACGTCGTCGAGTCGCATCCCGACTCGATCGTCGTCGACATCAGCGCCAACGCCCTGTCGGAGAACCACGCGCAGGACATCACGCAGACCCTGGATTCGCTGCCGGGGGTGCGTGTCCGCAAGGTCTCCGACCGGACGTTCCTGATCCACCTCGGCGGCAAGATCGAGGTCACGCCCAAGGTCGCGCTCCGCAACCGTGACGACCTCTCCCGCGCGTACACCCCCGGCGTCGCGCGGGTCTGCCAGGCGATCGCCGCGAACCCCGAGGACGCGCGCCGCCTGACCATCAAGCGGAACACCGTCGCCGTCGTCACCGACGGCTCGGCCGTGCTCGGCCTCGGCAACATCGGCCCGGCCGCGGCGCTGCCGGTGATGGAGGGCAAGGCGGCACTGTTCAAGAAGTTCGCCGACGTCGACGCCTGGCCGGTCTGCCTGGACACCCAGGACACCGAAGAGATCATCAAGATCGTCAAGGCGATCGCCCCGGTCTACGCGGGCATCAACCTCGAGGACATCGCCGCGCCGCGCTGCTTCGAGATCGAGGCGCGGCTGCGCGAGCTGCTCGACATCCCGGTGTTCCACGACGACCAGCACGGCACCGCGATCGTCGTGGTCGCCGCGCTGCGCAACGCACTGCGCGTGGTCGGGAAGAACATCGAAGACTGCAAGATCGTGGTCAGCGGGGTCGGCGCGGCCGGTTCGGCGATCATCCGCCTGCTGCTGGGCAAGAACCCCGGTGACATCGTGGCCGCCGACATCGACGGCATCGTGCACTCCGCGCGTGGCAGCCTCGACGACAACCTGACCTGGATCGCCGAGCACACGAACAAGGAGCAACAGGCGGGCACACTGCACGAGGCGCTCGTCGGCGCCGACGTGTTCATCGGGGTCTCCGCGCCGAACCTGTTCGGCGCCGAGCAGGTCGCGACCATGAAGTCCGACGCCGTCGTGTTCGCGCTGGCCAACCCGGACCCGGAGATCGACCCGCTGGAAGCGCAGAAGCACGCCGCCGTCGTCGCCACCGGCCGCAGCGACTTCCCGAACCAGATCAACAACGTGCTCGCCTTCCCCGGCGTGTTCCGCGGTCTGCTCGACGCGCACGCGCACCAGATCGACGATTCGATGCTGCTCGCGGCCGCCGACGCCATCGCGGACGTCGTGGACAACGGCAAGCTCAACGCGTCGTTCATCGTGCCGAGCGTGTTCGACAGCGCCGTCGCGCCCGCCGTGGCAGATGCCGTGAAGAAGGCGGCGAAGGCCGTCCAGCGATAGCAAAGGTCCCTTGCTCCATTCGGCGGCAGCCTCATCACCGGGGACGATTTCGCGGTCGACTCCAGGGTGATGACCGCGGCACCGGCCCGCTCATAGCCTCGATCCCGACCAGGAAATCGAGCATGACGGGGTGAGGATGAAGCGCGCGGTATTGAGCAGAATCGGGACACTCGCGGCTGCGGCGGTCACGGTGGCGGTATTGGTACCGGCCACGGCGTCCGCCGCGCCGCCGGGGCCGGAATGGGGCCCCTGCCCGGAGGAGGTCGCCGCACCAGGGGTGCGGTGCACCACCTTGAAGGTCCCGCTCGATTACCGGGACCCGGGCGGGTCGACCATCGACATCGCCGTGTCGAAGCTCGCCGGCACCAAGCCGTCGAAGCGGCGAGGCATCATGCTGACGAACCCGGGCGGACCCGGTGTCTCGGGACTGGACATCCCGAAAGGGCTGCCTGCGGCGGGCGTGCCGTCGAGCTTGCTCGATGCCTACGACATCATCGGGTTCGATCCGCGCGGGACAGGTCGTAGCACGCCTGTGAACTGCGATTTCCGGCCGGACCAGCAGGTCAGCGAGTTGCCACCGTACGCCCGCGACGCGGCGGCCGTCGCGGAGCACGCGAAGTACGCGGCAGGTATCGCGAAGCAGTGCGGTGAGTCGAAGACCGCGGGGAACCTGCCGTACATCACCACGGCCAACACCGCCCGGGACATGGACCGTATCCGGGAAGCCTTGGGCGAGCGGAAGATCTCGTACTACGGCGTCTCGTACGGCAGCTACCTCGGTGCCGTGTACTCGACCCTGTTCCCGGAGCGGACGGACCGTGTCGTGCTCGACAGCGTGGTCGGCCCGGGCGGTCCCGACACGACCTTCTCGCGTCGCCTGGCGGAGGGATTCCAAGACCGCTTCCCGGACTTCGCGAAGTGGGCGGCCGCACGGCACGCCAGCTACGGGCTGGGCCGGACCTCGCGGCAGGTGACGGCGAAGTTCGGCGAACTGGTCGCCAAGCTCGACGGCGGCGCGATCCCCGGCATGGACGGCACGGCGTTCCGGACGGGAACACTCGGTGCGCTGTACGCGACGAGTTCGTTCCCCGCGCTGGCGCAGCAATGGCAGGCGATCGACCACACAGGTGTCGGGAAGCGGTCCACCCAGGCCTCGCAGTTCGACCTCGCGCAGGTGCTTTCCGCGCAGCTGCACGTGATCTGCAACAACGCGGGCTGGCCGAAGGATGTCAAGACCTACCAGCGCAACGTCTCGCAGGACCGGGTGAAGTACCCGATGTTCGGCGCGGCAGGGGCGAACATCTGGCCGTGCGCGTTTTGGCCGTCCGAGCCGATCGAACCGCAGGTGCGGATCGGCGACCGGGGGCCGTCGAACATTCTGTTGGTGCAGAACCTGCGTGATCCGGCGACTCCGCTCAGCGGGGCCAAGGAGATGCGGCGTGCGCTGGGCGATCGGGCGCGGATGGTGTCGGTCGACGACGGCGGGCACGGGGTGTGGCTGAGTTCGGAGAACGCTTGTGGCAACAACGCCGTCAACCGGTTCTTCGTGGAAGGCAAGCGTCCCGCGCACGACACGGCCTGCGCCGCTGACAAGGGCGGACTCTTCGATTCGATGACGTCGCAGCAGCGGCAGGATCGGGAGAAGGCACTCGAAGTGGTTCGCTCGAAGCAGCTCATGTTCTGAGGACTAGCCTGCTGGCGTGAGTGAACTCAGCCACGTCGACCATACGGGTGCCGCCCGTATGGTCGACGTTTCCGGCAAGACGCCCACCGCCCGCACCGCGCTGGCGGGCGGCACCGTGCACACCACGGCCGAGGTGCTCGGCCTGCTGGCCACGGACGGGCTCCCCAAGGGTGACGCCCTCGCGACCGCCCGGATCGCGGGCATCATGGGCGCGAAGAAGGTGCCCGAGCTGATTCCGCTCTGCCACCAGATCGCGCTGTCCGGGGTGAAGGTCGAGTTCGTCCTCGACGAGACCGCCGTGCACATCACCGCGACCGCGAAGACGGACGACCGGACCGGTGTCGAGATGGAGGCGCTGACCGCCGTCGCCGTCGCCGGGCTGACCCTGCACGACATGATCAAGGCCGTCGATCCCGCCGCGACCCTCGACGACGTCCGGCTGATCCGCAAGGACGGCGGCAAGACCGGCACCTGGGAGCGGCCGTGAACCGGGCTTTACGGGCGGCCCGGGTGATCGTGGCCTCCAACCGTGCCGCGAAGGGCGTCTACGAGGACACGACCGGCCCGGTCATCACGGCCTGGCTCGCCGCGCGCGGCTGGGACGTGCCGGACCCCGTGGTCGTCGAAGACGGGGACCCGGTGGGCGCCGCGCTGCGGGACGCCGTCGCGGCCGGGGTCCAGGTGATCGTGACGACCGGCGGGACCGGTATCTCGCCGACCGACCGCACGCCGGACGTCACCCGCGCGATCCTCGACTACGAACTGCCCGGCGTCGCGGACGCCATCCGGGCCGCCGGGCTGCCCAAGGTGCCGACGGCGGTGCTCTCGCGCGGAGTCGCCGGCGTGGCCGGGCGGACCCTCGTGGTGAACCTGCCCGGCTCGCGCGGCGGTGTGAAGGACGGCCTCGGCGTACTGGACGGGATCCTCGACCACGCCGTCGACCAGCTGGCGGGCGGCGACCACCCACGGGAGGCACAGCAGTGAACGTTCGGGTCGCACGGGTCGCGGTGGTCGACGAGCCGCTTTCGGTCGAGGAGCACGCCCTGCTGGTGGACGACGCGGCCGCGGGCGCCGTCGTCACCTTCGGCGGGGTCGTGCGCGACCACGACGGCGGGCGGTCGGTGGAACGGCTCGCCTACGAGGGGCACCCCAGCGCTTCGGAGGTGCTCGCGGAGGTCGTCGCGGACCTCTCGGCGAAGTGGACCGGCGTGCGGGCGGTCGCCGTCAGCCACCGGCTGGGCGCACTGGCCATCGGGGACGTCGCGCTGGCGTGCGCCGTGGCGGCCGAGCACCGGGGGCAGGCCTTCGCCGCGTGCTCGGAGCTGGTGGACGAGGTCAAGTCGCGGCTGCCGGTGTGGAAGCACCAGCACTTCAGCGACGGCAGCGACGAGTGGGTCAATTCGCCATGAGAGTGGCGGCGGGCCTGGGGTGTCGTGAGTGATTCGGGTCGGTTACTGAGGGGAAGGTCAAACATGGCGGGGCGGTTCGGCGGCGGCACTGGACTCGTCAGTAAACCAGAAGCTCCTTGACCATCCACAAAGGACACCTTTTGACCTGCGAGTGTCTTGTTTGGGCCTTTTGTGATGCTTTGGGAGAGGTCGTGAGTGATATAGAGGGTTAGAACCCTCCTGATCACTCACGTCCCCCACCAAGAACCGCACATATAGGCGCAAAACGGGCATTTAGTTACCGGAAAGTGTTCTTGTGGACAGTCAAGGCGCGGCCGGGCGCCGTCAGCCAGTCCGAACCCGCACCGCGAAGGCCTCCCGGCCATGAAGCCGGCGAAGCATGCCTCACTACAGAGACCCAGTCACGCCACTTTTGACTTACCCCCAGTGAGTACCTATGGCGGGCGGACCCGGGACAACATCCCTGGCCTCAGCAACATCACCAGCCACGAGGGTGGCGCGTGAAGGCCCCTTCCCTCGGCTCAGCCGAGGAAACTCGACCTTCACGCCTTGCCAAGTACATGAAGGCCCCCTTCCTTGCGCCTAGCGCAAGGAAGGGGGCCTTCATGTACTTCCGGCGGGGCAGGTCCTCTACTTGCGGTAGTTGCGCCTGCATCTACCGCATTCAGAGGACGAAACGCGCGAAGGGCGGACGAGGGCGAGCGCCTTTCCGCGCCAGGACGCAACAGAGCCCCACCGCCGGGGGAATGGCGCGGTGGGGCTCTGTCAGTCGCGACGTGGCCAACGCGGGGAGTCCCGCGGGCATCACGACTTACTGGTGCTCATGAGCTCACTTGGTGGCGAGCTTCTGTCCGACGACGATGAAGTCGGCGTTCGGCACGTACTCCTTGTTCAGCTCCTGCAGCTTCTGGTAGCCGCCCTGGGTGTTGAACTTGGAAGCGATCTTGGACAGCGTGTCGCCGGCCGCGACGGTGTAGTCACCCGCCGGGTTGGAGTTCGCGACATTGGCGACGGCCGGAGCCGGGGCCTGCTTGGTGACCTTCGGAGCCGGCGCGGAGGTCGACTTCTTCGGGGTCACCTTCTTGGTGGCCTTCGGGGCGGTCGACTTGGCCTTGGCGGGGCTGGCGGAGCCGCCCTTCTTGCCACAGTTCGGCCACGCGCCGATGCCCTGGCCCTGCAGGACGCGCTCGGCGACAGCGATCTGCTGCTCACGCGAAGCGCCGTGCGCGCTGCCGGTGCCACCGTAGGCACGCCAGGTGCTCTGCGAGAACTGCAGACCACCGTAGTAGCCGTTACCGGTGTTGGTGCTCCAGTTGCCGCTGCTCTCGCACTGCGCGATGGCGTCCCAGTTGGTCGCCGACGCGGGGGTCGCGGCGATGGCAAGGGGCGCTCCGACCGCGACACCGGCGATGGCGACACGGGCGATGTGGCGAGTGGCAGCGGACATCTTGCGGTGCTTGCCTCGGTAAGACATGTGAGTAAATCTCGCTCCCTGCGCCTACGAGTCTGAGCTGAGGGCGGACCCGAGTGGGCCTGGCCGACCTTCGCAGGCCGGCTGACTTCGCCGGACGCACGACGCGTCGGCTCGGTCCCCTCGTCCCTGTCCGGAAATGCTTTCGCTCGGGGTTGGGTCCGGGAATCCGTTGGACAGGGCTAGGCGCTACGGGTTCCCGGTCTTGCGTGGTCGGTCGGGGCCAACCGAAAAGCGACGGTACGTAACGAACGGCCTGATCGGAAATTATTCGAGCTGTGACCTACATCACAGTAACAGCACGCAACCCATAACGATTCGGCTGTTTATGCAGGTCAGCTGGCCGTTATCGGACCGTTTCCTGGCCGAGATAATTCACGGATCGTGAGGCTTGCATCACGTGGATTAGGGGATGACTGGACCATTCGTGCGCCTTCGGGCGCGAATGGGACGCGCACTTTAGCGAGCCCTCAAGAAGTTCGCCAGTCCTGGCAGGTCATCCGTATTCAGGTGGTCGACCCCGGCTGCGACCAGCTCTTTCCACAGAGCGTCACGATCAGGACCGGCTACGTCAGGGGTCGCCCAGAAACGCACCCGCTGGCCCGCCGCATGCGCCCGCTTGACGATGTCGTGCAGTTTCGCGCGCTCGGCGGCGGGGAACTCGCCGGCGCCGGTCCAGGTGAACAGCTCGGTCCAGGAGTCCGAGACCAGCGGGGTCACCCGGCGGTCCGAGCCGATGTGCAGGTCGTTCTTGTCCTTGATCCGGCCGTCGTAGAAGGCGAGCCGGAACTTCTGCCCGAGCATCACGTCCTTGGGCCGCCCGCCGGAGATCACCGCGGTGACCGCGCGCTTCTGGACGTGCCCGAACGCATACAAAGAGAAGAGGAAGGAGTAGCGCGGGCTGTAGAGCCGCTTCTCCAGCGCCGCGTAGGTGCTGTTCGCGTCCCCCTTGACGTCGATGAGCAGCTGAAATTCGGCGCGCTGCCGGTAGACGCCCACGCCGTGGTTGGCCAGGACGCGCTTGCGCAGCGGCTCCAGGTAGAGCGACTCCAGTGTGCGGTCCGGGCGTGTGTCCGCCAGGTCGTGCGCGACCAGCAGCTGCCCGTCCACCAGGTAGATGTCGGCTTCGACGCTGGTGAAGCCCTGATCGAGCGCGTCCTGCAGCGGACGCGCGTGCTCGTAGTCGTTGTGGCTGTGAGCCTGCGGAAGCGGCCGTACGCCGCCTTCGTGGGCGGAGGCGGGGGCGGTCGCCAGGCTCGTGGCGGCGACCGCGGCGAGCAACGCGGCGAGGATGCGGCGGGGAGTGATCACTGGCGCATCCTCAGCGGCTTCGGCGTCCGGCCGGTGAATTCCGGACGGACTGCAGGTCAAGGGCCCCGGAACCTCTGCGGGGCAGCTTTGTCCCCTCGCCGGGGGGAGCAAGGGACCTTTGCTATCACGCGCTGACGAAAACCCGCCGAAGGGGCGGTGTTCGTCGTTGGGCATCCGTTGTGCTCGAAGGCGCCCCTTCATCGTGTTTCCGTGGCCTTCGGCCGAAAGCGGCGCGCGGGGTGAAGTCTCTCGTCGCGCTGGCGCGCTCCGTGAGACGCTATCACTTTCCCGCGTTTCCGCAGGTCAGCCGCCTGCGAACGGGGGCAGGACGTCCAGTTCGGAGGCATCGGTGAGCGGCCGGGTAAGATCCCGCACCGCGACGCCGTCCAGGAGGAACGAGACCGCGTCGAGCAGCTTCGCCAGCTTCTCCGGGTGAAGTTCACGCAGGTGGGTGACGGCGTCGGCGACCCGGGCGCAGTCCGGCAGGGTCACTTTCTCTTCGTCGAAGCCCACGGCCGCGCGGGCCGAGGCGAAGTACCGCACCACGATGGTCACCATGTCAGCCGCCGATCGCGCTCATCGGCCGGATCGGCTGCGCGAAACCGGCCTCGTTGATCTCGTGCCCGGCGAGCTTGCCCCACATGGTCGCCCGCCACGCGTCCGCTACCTCTTCTTCACGCGCGCCCGCGCGCACGAGGGCACGCAGGTCGGTTTCGTCGTTGCTGAACAGGCACGACCGCACCGCGCCGTCGGCGGTCAGCCGCGTCCGCTCGCAGGCGCCGCAGAACGGCCTCGTCACGGACGCGATCACGCCGACGTCGCCAGGGCCGCCGTCGACCAGCCAGCGTTCGGCGGGTGCGCCACCGCGTGCGGCGGGGAACGGCGACAGGGTGAAATCCTCGCCGAGCATGCCGAGGATCTCCTCGGCGGTGATCATGTCGCGCCGGTTCCAGCCGTGCTGCGCGTCCAGCGGCATCTGCTCGATGAACCGCAGGTGGTAGCCCTCGGCGAGGCAGAACCGCAGCAGCGGCACGGCCTGATCCTCGTTCAGCCCGCGCATCAGCACCGCGTTGACCTTCACCGGGTTCAGCCCGGCCTCCCGCGCCCCGGCCATACCGTCGAGCACGTGGGACAGCCTGTCGCGACGTGTGATCGTCTCGAACAACGCGCGATCGACGGTGTCCAGTGAGACGTTGATGCGGTCCAGCCCCGCGGAGGCGAGTGCCTTCGCGCGTTTCGCGAGCCCGATCCCGTTGGTGGTCATGGAAAGCCGAGGCCGCGGTTCGAGCGCCGCGATCCGCTCGACGACGTGCTCCAGGCCGGGGCGCAGCAGCGGTTCGCCGCCGGTCAGCCGGATGTCGGTGACGCCGAGCCGTTCGACCGCGATCCGCAGCAGGAACACGAGCTCGTCGTCGGTCAGCACGTCCGCGCTCGGCATCCATTCGAGCCCTTCGGCCGGCATGCAATAGGTGCAGCGCAGATTGCACTTGTCGGTGAGCGACACCCGCAGATCGGTCGCCACCCGGCCAAAGGTGTCGATCAGCGCGGGGTTGTCGGGCCTGGGCACGGTGGACGGACCTCGTGTACCGGGGACACGGGGAAACCCGAGATCGACTGCTGTCATTGCCACCAGACTAACCCGCGAGAGGCGCTAAACCGACTGTCTAGAATCTCTTTCGTACCCGAACGCCGCGTGGCCTGGTTTCTTCCCGAAGGGTTTTCCGGATGGCGAAATATCCGCTCTCGGCGGAGGAATTGGCCCGGTTCGCCCACCTCGGCCGCGAAGGCAGCACGCTGACCGTGCTCCGGCACGCGAGGATCGCCGAGCGGATGGGCTTGTCGGCCACCGATCACAAAGCACTCGAACTCATCGGCCAGGCGCCGGGACCGTTGACAGCCGGCAGGATCGCGGAACTGACCGGGTTGTCGACCGGTGCTGTGACGGGCGTCATGGACAGGCTGGAGAAGGCGGGTCTCGCCCGCCGTGTCCGCGACACCGTCGATCGCCGGAAAGTGCTGATAGAGGTCGTTCCCGGCGCCATGGAGCGCCACGCGCCGCTCTTCGAATCCGCGTACACGAGCATGAAGAACCTGCTCGAACAGTTCTCTCCGGAGGAACGGAAAGTGCTGGAGCGTTATCAGACCGCGTTGCTCGATGACCTCCGCGACGAACTGATCGGCACTTCCTCGCGCCCATAGCTTTTCCGCATCTGCGGCAAGTATCCTCCTGGGATGCCGCAATTCCGGTTGTCTGAGGCCGCTCGTCTGCTCGGCGTCAGCGACGACACCGTCCGCCGCTGGGTGCGCGCCGGCCAGTTGAACGCGTTCGATGACTCAGCGGGCCGCAAGGTCGTCGACGGTGCCGAACTCGCCGCGTTCGCCAAGGCGCAGGCCGAACAGCCCGAGGATCCTTCGAACGTCGGCCGGTCCGCACGCAACCGGTTCGTCGGACTCGTCACCGAAGTCGTGATGGACAAGGTGATGGCACAGGTCGAACTGCAGTGCGGCCCGCATCGCGTGGTCTCCCTGATGAGTTCCGAGGCCGTCCGCGAACTCGGGCTTCGGCCGGGAGTGCTCGCGGTCGCCGTCGTCAAGGCGACCACCGTCGTGATCGAAACCCCGGAAGGAAGCCGATGAGGAGACTCGTCCCCACTCTGCTCGCGCTGGCATTGGCCGCGACGGCTTGCGGTTCGGAGCAGCAGCCGGCCGCCCCGCGGGCCGAGGCCAAGACGCTGACGGTGTTCGCGGCGGCGTCGCTGACCGAGTCGTTCGGGGCGCTGGGGAAGCAGTTCGAGGCGAAGAACCCCGGGGTGACGGTGAAGTTCAGCTTCGAGGGCTCCTCGGCGCTGGTCCAGAAGCTCACCCAGGGTGCGAAGGCGGACGTCTTCGCCTCCGCCGACCAGGCCAACATGGAAAAGGCCACCAAGGGCGAGGTGATCGACGGGCAGCCGTCGGTGTTCGCCACCAACCGGCTCGCGATCGCCGTCGGCAAGGGGAACCCCAAAGGCATCAAGGGGCTGGCGGATCTCGCCAAGGACGGGCTGACCGTGGTCGTCTGCGCGCCGCAGGTGCCGTGCGGCGCGGCGGCGAAGAAGGTCCAGCAGGCCTCCGCGGTCACTCTGAAGCCCGCGAGCGAGGAGCAGGACGTCAAGTCGGTGCTCGCGAAGGTCCAGTCGGGGGACGCCGACGCCGGACTGGTCTACGTCACCGACGCGACGTCGGCGGCCGGGAAGGTCGACAAGGTGGACTTCCCAGAGTCGGCGGGTGCGATCAACAGCTACCCGATCGCGGTGGTCAAGGACGCTCCCCAGACGGCCCTCGCGAAGCAGTTCACGGACTTCGTCCTCAGCGCCGAAGGCAAGCAGGAACTGGCGAAGGCCGGTTTTGGCGCGCCCTGATTCCGCGAGTAGTCCTCTAGTTGCGGTAGATGCACGCGCAAGGACCGCAACCAGAGGACGAATCGCGGCGGCAGGGGTCCCGTGGGTGTTGTGGCCACCGGCGATCTGCGCACTGGCGCTGGTGGTGCTGCCGGTCGTCGGCCTGCTGGTGCGGTCGGATCTGACCCGGTTCCCGGGCCTCATCGCCTCGACGTCGTCCCTGAACGCGCTCAAGCTTTCACTGATCACCGCCGGACTGTCCACTGTGGCCTGTGTGCTGTTCGGGGTCCCGCTGGCCGTCGTGCTCGCGCGTTCGGGGACACGGGGGATCCGTGTCCTGCGCGCGGTGGTGCTGCTGCCGCTGGTCCTGCCGCCGGTCGTCGGCGGCCTCGCGTTGCTGTACCTGTTGGGCCGCAAAGGTTTCCTCGGTATCCTGGTGACCACTTTGACCGGTGAGCAGGTGCCGTTCACCACGGCGGCCGTGGTCATCGCGCAGACGTTCGTCGCGATGCCGTTCCTCGTGGTCAGTCTCGAAGGCGCGTTGCGCGGGGCGGGTGACCGCTACGAACGGGTCGCTTCGACACTCGGCGCGAAGCCGTGGACGGTGTTCCGCCGGGTCACGCTGCCACTGCTGACGCCCGCGCTCGGTTCGGGGATCGTGCTGAGTTTCGCGCGGGCACTGGGCGAGTTCGGCGCCACGATCACCTTCGCGGGCAGTCTGGAGGGCGTCACCCGGACACTGCCGCTGGAGGTCTACACGCAGGCCGAGGTCGACGTCGACAGCGCCGTCGCGCTGGCCCTGCTGCTCATCCTGGTCGCCGTCGCGGTGATCGCGCTGGCCCGGCCGCGTGCGCTCGAAGGGGTCCGGTCGTGACCCTGTCCGCCGGGATCGCGCTCCGGCGTGGCGAGTTCACGCTGGACGTCGAGTTCGCGGTGCCCGGCGGCGGTGTGCTCGCGCTGCTCGGCCCGAACGGTTCGGGGAAGTCCAGTGTGCTCGGCTGTCTCGCCGGGCTGCTCCGGCCCGACCGGGCGCGGATCGTCCTCGACGACCGCGTCCTGACCGGTCTGCCACCGCATACGCGCGGCATCGGCCTGCTCTCCCAGGACGCCCTGCTTTTCCCGCATCTGTCCGCTTTGGACAACGTCGCGTTCTCGCCGAGGTCGACCGGGGCCGGTCGCGCCGAGTCGAGAAAGCGCGCGCGGGAGTGGCTGGCCGAAGTGGACGCGCTCGAACTCGCCGGACGCAAGCCCGCCCAGCTTTCCGGCGGGCAGGCGCAGCGGGTCGCGATCGCGCGGGCTCTCGCCGCCGAGCCGCGGCTCCTGCTGCTCGACGAGCCCTTCGCGGCGCTGGACGTCGACGCGGCACCCGCCATCCGCGGCCTGCTCCGGCGGGTGCTGCGGTCCGGGCCGCCGACCGTGCTGGTCACCCACGACCCGCTCGACGCGCTGGCGCTGGCCGATCACGTCGCCGTCCTCGACGGCGGCCGGATTGTCGAACGCGGCGAGACACGCAAGGTCCTCGCGGCACCCCGGACGGCGTTCGCCGCGCGGATCGCCGGGCTCAACCTGGTGCCGGGTGTCGCCGTCGAAGGCGGTTTGCGCACGTCAGGCGGGCAGCTGGCCGGGATCCCGGCGGAGGACGTCGTCGAGGGGGAGGCCGCCGTGGCCGTCTTCGCACCCAGCGCCGTCGCCGTGTACCTGCGGGACGGCGAGCACCGGGGCAGCCCGCGTAACACCGTCGAGGGAACCGTCGACGCACTCGAACCCCACGGTCCGGTGATTCGGATCCGCACCCGCGGTGACGGCTGGGCGGCGGGTCTGAGCGCCGACCTGACCCCCGCCGCGGTCGCCGAACTGGCCCTCGAACCAGGGACGCCGGTCAACCTTTCGGTCAAGGCGGCGTCCGTGGCTGTTCACGCCGTCGCCGATCATTAAGCCCGGACCCCGCCCTCAACTGACAGGCTTCGCCTGGCTGTCTAGATTGAAGTCATGAACGAGCGCCGTTGGACGTACCTCAGCGACATGGATGGCGTGCTGGTGAAGGAGGAGCACCTCGTACCCGGCGCGGACGAGTTCCTCAAGGAGCTGCGCGCCAACGACATCGGCTTCCTGGTGCTGACCAACAACTCCATCTATACCCCGCGTGACCTGCGGGCGAGGCTTGAGCGGACCGGTCTCGACATCCCCGAAGAGGCCATCTGGACCTCCGCGCTGGCGACCGCCAAGTTCCTCGCGTCGCAGCGGCCGAACGGTTCGGCGTTCGTGATCGGCGAGGCGGGGCTCACCACGGCACTGCACGAGGTCGGCTACGTGCTGACCGAACGCGACCCGGACTATGTCGTCCTCGGCGAGACACGCACATACAGCTTCAGCGCGATAACCCGCGCGATCCGGCTGATCGAGGGCGGCGCGAAGTTCATCGCCACCAACCCCGACGCCACCGGCCCGAGTGTGGAGGGGTCCATGCCCGCCACCGGCTCGGTCGCCGCGCTGATCGAAAAGGCGACCGGCCGCTCCCCGTACTACGTCGGCAAGCCGAATCCGCTGATGATGCGCTCGGCGCTGCGGCGGCTCGGCGCGCATTCGGAGTCGACGCTGATGATCGGCGACCGGATGGACACCGACGTCCACTCCGGAATCGAGGCCGGTTTGCAGACAATCCTGGTGCTGACCGGCATCTCCAGCCGGGAGAGCGCCGAACACTACCCGTACCGGCCGACGATGATCATCGACTCGATCGCGGATCTGGTGGGGCGGACCGGCGACCCGTTCGGCGAAGGCTGAACGAGGCAGCGGCGGGCGGAGGGATTATCGTCACAGAGATGCACGACGATCAGCCTCCGTCCCCGACCTATGTGGTCGGTGACGTGCACGGACACCGGGACGAGCTGGCCGAGGCGCTCCGGGAGAAGGGGCTGCTCGACGCCGACGACGACTGGGCCGGCGGTGAAGCGACCCTCTGGTTCCTCGGCGACTTCGTGGACCGGGGGCCCGACGGCGTCGGCGTGATCGACCTGGTGATGCGGCTGGAACGGCAGGCCGCCACCGCGGGCGGGCGTTGCGGGACGCTGCTGGGCAACCACGAGATCCTGCTGCTGGGGATGTACCACTTCGGCGACACGGAGGTGCCTTCCGACTTCGGGCCACGCAGCTTCGCCCGCAGCTGGGAGATCAACGGCGGACTGCTCGCCGATCAGGACAGGCTCACGCCGCAGCATATCGAATGGCTGACTTCACGCCCGCTGCTGACGCTGGCCGCGAACCACCTGCTGATGCACTCGGACACGCTCGAGTACCTCGACTGGGGTACCGACATCGACGAGATCAACACTCGCGGCCGCGAGATCCTCGAAGGCAGCGACATCGAGTCGTGGTGGGACGTGTGGCGGCGGATGACGACGCGGTACGCCTTCCGCGGCCCGGAGGGCGCCGACGTCGCGCAACAGCTGATGGACCGGCTCGGCGGCGAGCGGATCGTGCACGGGCACAGCGTCATCGCCGATCAGCTGGGCATCCACCCGGCGCAGATCGACGGACCGTACCTCTACGCGGGCGGGAAGGCGCTGGGCATCGACGGCGGATTGTTCGTCGGCGGGCCGTGCCTGATCATCCCGCTGCCGTTCGAGCCGGAAGACTGAGTGGTCGGTTTCGGCGCTGCTGCGGTTCGGGAGCCCAGTCCTGCCCGACCCTGCCCTGCCCGACCTCAGTCCCGGCCCCGATCCAGCCCGGATGTCATGAGGGGTCCCCATAGGACACTTTTTGCGAACACGACTCACAGGGGGTTTCGATGAAACGAACGAGCATGGTCTTGGCGGCCACCGTCGCCCACCGACAGCAGTCCGGCGGCGAC
>NZ_JBFBBY010000146.1:0-17873 GCF_040682875.1 Amycolatopsis sp. NPDC051071
CCCCGGACCGACTAGGGCGTGTCTGGCAAATCTCGTTCGTGGTCTTCGCGCCCAGGTGGTTCCTGGCGGCGCGGGCCCTTCGACCGAGTACGACCCGGTACGAGGACGAAGGGCCCACACCACCAGGAACCACCTGGATCACGAACCCCATCGAACAGATTTGCCAGACACGCCCTAGGCTCGCCACCATGTCGCGCCGTTCCCTGCACAACCCAGCCCCCGACGCCGCCGGCCTCCGCGCCCGCCTCGACCGGGCCCGCGCCGCGGCGGCCGCCGCCGGTACCGACGCACTGCTGATCGCGCCCGGTTCGGACCTGCGCTACCTCATCGGCCAGGCCGGAGGCTCCTTCGAACGGCTGACCACGCTGGTGATCCCGGCCGACGGCGTCCCGGCACTGGTGGTGCCGAAGCTGGAAGCACCCGGCTACGCCGACGTGCCGGCCGACGAACTCGGCATCGAGGTCGTCACCTGGGTCGACGGCGACAACGCCTATGAACTCGTCGCCGACCGGCTCGGCAAACCCGGCCGGGTCGCGGTCAGCGACTTCACCCCGGCCCTGCACGTGCTCGCGTTCCGCGGCGCGCTCGGGGACGCCGAGCAGACGCTGGCCGGGCCGATCGTGCGCGAGCTGCGGATGCGCAAGGACGCCGCCGAGATCAAGGCACTGCGCGACGCCGGCGCGGCCATCGACCGCGTCCACGCGCGGGTGCACGAATGGCTGCGGCCGGGCCGTACCGAGGCCGAGGTCGGCGCGGACATCACCGCGGCGATCGTCGAAGAGGGCCACACGCACGCGGACTTCGTGATCGTCGGCTCCGGCCCGAACGGCGCGAGCCCGCACCATGACGTCTCCGAGCGCGTGATCGAGCGAGGTGACGTCGTCGTGGTCGACATCGGCGGCCCGATCGCCGAGGGCTACAACTCCGACTCCACCCGCACCTACGCGGTCGGCGAGCCGCGTGACGCCGACGTCGCCGAGACCTACGCCGTCCTGCAGCGTGCCCAGCGCACCGCAGTCGAGGCCGTCCGCCCCGGCGTCACCGCCGAAGCGATCGACGCCGCCGCGCGCGACATCATCGACGAAGCCGGGTTCGGCGAGTTCTTCATCCACCGCACCGGCCACGGCATCGGCCTCGACGTGCACGAGGAGCCCTACATCATCAAGGGCAACGCGCTGCCGCTCGAACCGGGTATGGCCTTCAGCGTCGAGCCAGGCATCTACCAGCCGAACCGCTGGGGTGCTCGGATCGAAGACATCGTCGTGGTCACCGAGGACGGCGTCGAGTCGGTCAACCAACGCCCGCACGACCTGATCGTGCTCGACGCATGACCGGTGGTCTGGAGCCCCTCGATCAGTCCATCGTGCAGGAACTGGCGGCGGACGGGCGACGCAGTTTCACCGATCTGGCCGAGCGGGTCGGGCTTTCGGTGTCGGCCGTGCACCAGCGGGTGCGGCGGCTGGAGCAGCGCGGCGTGATCCTCGGGTACACCGCGCGGCTCGACGGCGAGCAGATCGGCCTCCCGCTCACGGCGCTGATCTCGCTGACCCCGAACGACCCGGCCGCGCCGGACGACTATCCGCAGCGCCTGGAGCACATCAAGGAGATCGAGTCCTGCTACTCGGTCGCCGGGGACGAGTCGTACATCCTCCTGGTCCGGGTGGCGTCGCCGCTCGGTTTGGAAGACCTGCTCCGCCGGATCCGCGAGTCCGCCAAGGTGTCCACGCGGACCACGGTGGTGCTGTCGACGCCGTTCGAAGGACGCTCGCCGACGCTGTGACCAGTGCTTTCCCGAAGAGCGGGTGGGCTTGCGCGGCGCTGGTACGATAAAAGGTATGGCAACACGTAAGGTCACACTCTCACTCGACAGTGGTGCGCTCGAGTTCGCCGAGCGGGCCGCCAAGGCACACGGGATCTCGGTCTCGTCGTGGTTGTCCAAGGCGGCCAGGAGGGAAGCCGTCCGCACCGGATACACGCCGCAGCGCGCGCCGGTCGAACCGTCCGCCGTAGCGGACGAGACCGAGCTGACCGCCGCGGAGAAGGATCTGCGTGCACAGGGGTGAAGTCTGGACGTACCACCCCCCGACCGAACCGGCACGGCAGCGCACCGTGGTGCTGCTGTCCTCGGACGGGGTTAACGAGTCCGAGCGGCCGTGGCTGCTCGGCACCGAACTACTGGACCGTGATCCACAGGACATCCTCGGTGTCGCCGTCGACGCGCGCTACTGGGTCTCCACGCTGAACCTCACGCGCCTGTACCGGCCGTGGTTCGACGAGAAGATCGCGGAGATCGACCAAGAGGTGCAGGAGCGCATCGACATCGCGTTGCGCGCGGCGCTGGATCTCTAGCGGGCGATGACTTCGGGCGCGGCGTGCAGTTTGCCGTCGGGCCCGGAAAGGCATGAGGCGTTGCCGCCGCGTGCGGCGAGGAACTCGTTGAGGCAGTTCGCGACCTGTGTGTGCCCCGCCGCGTTGGGATGGAACGACTCTTGAAGGGCGTGAGTCGCCCGGTCCACCTGGCCGAGGTCACGCAGCTGCAGTGTCAGCCTGCTGAACCACTCCGCCGTCGGGTCGCTGGTGCAGGCCTCACGGCCGGTGCCCGCCCGGGACAGGTCGAGGAACCGTGCGCTTGTCGCGCGCGAAGCCTGTTTGAGGCCGTCCGCGAGCACGGAGACGCCGTCGCGTCCCATCCACTCCAGATCCTCGGTGCGGAACGGGCATCCGTTGAGGCTGCGCAACGCTTCCGGGATTTTCGGGCCGACAGGGGAGGCGTAGGACATCAGCACGAGCTGGTAATCCGCCGGGATGTAGCCCGCCTGCGCCAGCACCTTTTTGACGTCGGCGACGGCGTTGGTCACTTTCGGCACCATCGCGTCCACTTTGGACTTCCAGGTGGTGCGAAGTGCTTCACTGCACGGCGGATTCTGCGGTGAGAACCATGCCTTGAAGCACTCGTTGACCTGAGCGGAGAACTTCGGCTCGTCGTTCGCGCCGACGGCGATCACCACCGCGGCCACCCGGTGGTCCTTGATCAGGTTCGCCAGCTGCTGGGCCTGCGACGGCTCGGTCCACTGTTTGGCCTCACCGAGCGCGATCTGCTCCGACGGCGCCCCGGAACACGCCAGGTTCACGCGTGCGGTGACGTCCGGGATCTTGATCTGCTCGACGAACGCGTTGGGGGAGCGGTGGCACCAGTTGCCGCCCTGCCCGTTGGTCGTGGGCGTGTAGTCGCCCGCGCCCTCGCCGGAGACGGTGCTGTCGCCGATGGAGACGACCGTCAGCGGCCCCGTTCCCGGCGGGCCTTGACGCGGGACCGGTTGCCCGGGGCGGCTTTCCGACCCGAAGAAGGCAAAGGACCCGACCAGTACCACCACGAACGTGAGCGCGAGTGCACCCCACCACCATCGGAAACGTCGCATCGTCACCGGATTCTACGGACACCGGACCCGACCGGGTGATCACGTGGGTGTGACGAGCGCGATGTCCGGCCGTACCGGACATCCGGTCTTGGGCCAGCCCGCTTCCGTCAGGTCCGTTCCGACACGATGCCGAGCACTCCGGCCAGCGGCACGAACACCACGCCGCCTGCTGGAGGGGTGGGCGGCCAACTTGGTCGTGACTATTTGTCGTAGTCGAGCCAGCCGCAGACGTAGTAGCTCCGGTCCTCGTTCTTTTCGACGTTCCACGAGTAGGTCACGTCGCCCGCCATCCGGCCGGTACGTGCGTTCCGCTGGGTGATCTTGGCCTGCACGGTCACGTACTCCACGCCGTCCGGGATCGAGTAGGGCAGCATCTCCCAGCGCTCGACGTAGAAGCCGTGGAGTTCGAAGCCGAGCAACGTCTCGCGCAGCCGCGGACAGGTTCCGCTACGCAGCGCCATCATGTCTCGATTCGCCAGCCCGTTCATGTAGACCTGGAACACCCGGTCGATAGCCGCGGGTTCGAGTAAGGGAGCCGGTGGCGTGGTGCTGGCAGGCGTGGGAGTCGGCGTCACGGTAAGGGTCTCGGTCTGGACCGACGGAGCGCTGGACGCCGGTTCGTCGGCCTGGGGGCGCGCTGGAAGGTGGCCCCGACACGCCGACAAGGCGATGCCGAGGCCGAGCAGGAGCGCGCCCAGCCGGACGCGCGAAGTCACGGTCTTCACCCGGCGGACGCTAGGCGCCGCTCATGAAATTCGGATGAAGCGTGAGTTCAGCAGTTCTCCAGGAAGTGCCGCAGCACCCGGGTGCCGAACCGCAGGCCTTCGACCGGGACACGCTCGTCGACGCCGTGTGCCATGGCCCGATAGGGGAAGCCCTCCGGAAGCCACAACGGCGCGAAGCCGTAGCAGTCGATACCGAGCGGGCTGAACGCCTTCGCGTCCGTCCCGCCGCCCATGCAATAGGGCACCACGACCGCTTCGGGATCCTCCGACCGAAGCGCCTCCGCCATCGAGTCGAACCACGGCGAATCCACCGGCGACTGCACCGGCGGCTGGTGGGCGACGAATTCGCGGGTGACGCCCTCGCCGAGCATCGCGTCGAGTTCGGCGAACAGCTCCGGTTCGGCCCCGGGCAGCACCCGGACGTCCACCTGGGCCTCCGCCGAACTCGGGATGACGTTCACCTTGTAGCCGGCGTCCAGCATGGTCGGCGTCGTGCTGTTGCGGACGGTCGGCACCACCAGCGCGCCGGCCGGGCCGAGCCGCGCGATCGTTCCGTCCACATCGGACAGATCGACCGGAACGCCGAGTGCCTCCCCGGTGCGCTCCAGAAACGCTTGCACCGTCGGCGTCAGCCGGACCGGCCAGCGGTGCGCGGCGATCCTGCCGAGCGCGGTGACCAGCCGGGTGACCGCGTTTTCGTCGTTGGGCCGCGAGCCGTGCCCGGCACGGCCCTTGGCGGTCAGCCGCAGATGGGCGGTGCCGCGTTCGGCGGTCGCCACCGGATAGAGCCGCACGGTCCGGCCGTCGGCGGCGGGGACGTGATAGCTGTACGCGCCCGACTCGCTGATCGCGGCACCACAACCGTCGAACAGGGACCGGTGCGTGGCAGCGAGCCAGTGCGCGCCGTAATCGCCCTTGTCCTCCTCGTCGGCCACGAACGCCAGGACGATGTCCCGTCGCGGCCGGACCCCGGTGGAGAGGGCGGCGAGGACCATCGCGCAGAAGTCCTTCATGTCCACCGCGCCGCGGCCCCAGAGGAATCCGTCGCGGACCTCGCCCGAGAACGGGTCCACCGACCAGTCGGCGGCGTCGGCGGGCACGACGTCGAGATGGCCCTGTACGAGCAGGGCGGGCAGGTTCGGGTCGGTACCGGGGACCCGCGCGATCACGTTCGCGCGCCGGGGCGCGGACTCGATGATCTTCGAGTCGACCCCGATCTCCGAAAGCAGCGACGCGACGTACTCGGCCGCCTCGCGCTCGCCCTCGGAATCCCCGTTGCCCCGGTTCGTGGTGTCGAACCGGATCAACCGCGAACAAACGTTCACTACATCCAACTCAGCCATAGATCCCTTGCACCGCCCCGGCCGCGATCGCCGTCACGATCTTGAACGCCTTCATGGTTTCCGTCATGTCCGCCGCGTCGAAGCCGACCCGGCGCACGCCGATCTGTTCCACCGTCGGGATGACCGCGGCGGCCTGCGCGAGATGGCTCGCGTCGAACTCGACCTCGATCCGGTGCGCGGTGGTGTACCGCTCGACCCGGCCGGCCCGGTTCATCGAGTCCGCCGCGGCCGACGACAGCAGCTCCGCCGTCCTCGCGGGCGGGAGGCAGATCGCGGCGTAGCGGCTGACGCATTCCTTCACCGTGACCAGTTCGGCCTCCGGCGCGTAGTCCTGGGCGTCGTCGCAAGCCTTGTCGTCACCCGACACGACCAGCACCGGGACGCCGTATTCGGCGGCCATGGCGGCGTTGAGCCTGCCTTCGCTGGCCGGGACGTCGTCGAGCCACACCCCGGTGATCTGGTTCTCCAGGTAGGTGTGGGAGAGGACGCCGTCGAAGCCGGCACCGGCGTGGTAGCCGAGGAAGACGACACCTTCCACGCCGGTTTCGATGCCCTGCATCATCGAGAGCGGCTTGTGCCTGCCGGTGAGCATCCGCGCGCGGCCGTCGAGGTCCTCCAGCAGGAGGTTCCGCTGCGACGAATGTGCCTCGTTGACCAGTACGTCGGTGGCACCCGCGTCGAACAGGCCGGCGATGGTCGCGTTGACGTCGCCGGTGAACAGGCGCCGGAACCGTTGCCACTGCTCGGTACCGGGGATGACGTCCTCGGTCCAGGTGACGCCGGTGGCGCCCTCCATATCCGCCGAGATCATGATGCGCATGCCGGGCACACTAGCCGAGGTGCTTTGCCCTCGCCCCCGGAATCAGGGCCACGAACCGGAACGCGGGTAGACCGCCCACGCGCGCTCCCAGGCGGCGGCGCGGCGCCGGTCCAGGACCAGCCGGACGGCGCGATGCAGCACGACGAACCCGCCCACCACCGCGAACCAGAGCCAGAACCCCACGAGCACGGAATCGAATACGGCCGTCGACGCGGTCTTCGGGGCGGGGGTGAGTTCGCCACGGGCGTCGAGCCAGACCGGGACGGCCGATCCGGCGGGACTGCCCGGGGTGGCGAGGACGGCGCCGGTGTGCCGGGCGCCGCGTGCGTCGGTCCAGGCCGCTTCGGTGGTGGCGTCGTCGGTCCCGGTGCCCTCGCTGTCGACGATCCGGATGGGTGCGGCCTTGAGCAGGTACGCGGTGGCGGCCTGACGTCCGGCCGTGTCGGCGGCGGCCTCGGCCACCTGCCTGCCGTGGTTGGCCGAACCGACGGCGGCCGCGACGGGGATGGCGAGCAGGGCGGCGAGGATGACGATTTTCAGGAGAAGGGCCTCGAAGCGGTCGGACCCGCGGGCGAGCGAGTTGCCGCCGGGGAAGAGCCGCCGCCGGAACCGGGCGATCGGACCGCTGAACCCGTGCACGAGGAACCCCATTCCCTCCGAACCGCGAAAACCTCCAGTGCTGATTCTCGGTCACCGGGGCGCCGATGTCGCGGTATGGGGACACAGAACACTCTGTGAACCCGTACACAACCTTTAATTCGTTTTGCCCGTCCGTGATCCGCGGCTACGGTTGTCGCCATGGGGTTCTTCTTTTACCTGTGATTCTCGTCTTCGACGCGGCCCTGGCGTAGAGCCTTCGCTCCGCCGGGCCGCGTCCTTCCGCGTGCGCTCTCTTCTTCCTTCGCCGTGCGTGGAATCCCCCTGCCCGATCGCGATCGGCCGTGCCGAGAATCAGGAGGACGCCCCTATGCGTACCCCGCATCGGAATCCCGGAACACAACTCGTGCTCTCCGGTGTCACCAAACGTTTCGACGACCATGTCGTGTTCGACCAGGTCGGTTTCACCGTCAAACCGGGGGAGAAGGCAGGCGTCATCGGCGACAACGGCGCGGGCAAGTCCACGCTGCTGCGCCTCATCGCCGGGCGCGACACGGCGGACAACGGCACGGTGACCGTCACCGCGCCCGGTGGCATCGGCTACCTCCCGCAGACGCTGGAGCTGCCCGGCACCGCCACCGTCGGGGACGCGATCGACCTCGCGTTGGCCGACCTCCGGGAGCTGGAATCCCGGATGAGGGCGGCCGAGGCGTCGCTTGAGACAGCCGAAGACCTGGCCGTATACGGCGACCTCATGACCGCCTACGAAGCTCGCGGTGGTTACGAGGCCGACGCCAGGGTCGAGGTCGCCTTGCACGGACTCGGGCAGCCGGGTCTCGACCGCGGTCGTGCGCTGGGCAGCCTGTCCGGCGGGCAGCGGTCCCGGCTGGTGCTGGCCGCCACCCTGGCCGCGTCGCCGGAACTGCTCCTGCTGGACGAGCCCACCAACGATCTCGACGACGAAGCCGTCGCCTGGCTGGAGAACCACCTCCGCGGGCATCGCGGCAGGATCGTCGCGATCACCCACGACCGCATGTTCCTCAGCCGGGTCACCACCACCATCCTCGAAGTCGACGCCGACCGCCGGACCGTGCACCGGCACGGCGACGGCTACTCGGGGTACCTCGCGGCGAAGGAGGCCGCGCGGGTCCGCTGGGAACGGGAATACGAGGGCTGGAAGCTGGAAAAGGCTCGTCACGAGGCACTGGCGGACGTCAACATCGACCGGTTTTCGGCCATCCCGCGCAAGGCGCCTGCCGCCTTCAGCGGGGCGGGTGCCTTCCGGGCCCGGTCCCGTTCGCACGGGGCGATGAGCCGGATCAGGTCGGCCCGCGAGCGGATCCAGCGGCTCGAAGCCGATCCAGTTCCGGTTCCGCCTGCCCCACTCCGGTTCACCGCGCGGATACCCGCGGGGGAGGCGGAGGGGGATCGGCACGTGGTGAAGGTGGACAACGTGTCGGTGTCCGGGCGGCTGCTGCCGACGTCGCTCAGCGTGCTGCCGGGGGAACGGGTGCTGGTGACCGGGCCCAACGGGGCGGGCAAGACCACCCTTATGCGGGTGCTCGCCGGTGAACTGGCTCCGTCGACGGGATCGGCGGACCGGGCGGGCCGGATTGGTTTCCTGCACCAGAACGGTGGCCTCGCGGATGACACGCGGAGCGTGCTGACGGTGTTCGCGGCGGACGGCGACGAGGAGGAGCCCGCCGAGCGCTTGCTTTCGCTGGGTTTGTTCCGGGCGGAGGACCTGCGTAAGCCCGTCCGGGAGCTGTCGGTCGGGCAGCGGCGCAGACTGGAACTGGCCAGGCTGGTGACGGCCAGTACCGACCTGCTGCTGCTGGACGAGCCGACCAATCACCTCGCCCCGGACCTCGTGGAGGAGATGGAACAGGCACTCGCGGAGTACACCGGCGCGCTCGTCGTCGTCACGCACGACCGGCGGATGCGGCGGACGTTCGATGGCAGGCGACTCGAACTGGCGCCGGAACCGGTCGCCGTCTGAAGTGTCGCTTGTGGACGGTCACCGCAGCGGTGCGAGCGGTCCGTCCACCTTGGCCGGGTTGAGGCAGCTGTTCAGCCCGTCGACGAGTGAGCAGATCCCCGGCCCGCGGTTGAGCCGGTAGCCCCGCGGTACGCCACCCGACGTCACCAGATCCTGGTACGCGGGGACGGCGTCCGTGGGGCGCCGGGTCAGCGTGGGATCGGTGAGGACGTCCACTGTGTACAGTCCGAACCTGGCCCGGTAGCTGCCCCATTCGTAGTTGTCGGTGAGGCTCCAGTAGTTGTAGCCGATGAGGTTCATGCCGTCGGCTTTCGCCCGCTGGAGCCAGTACACGGTGTCGCGGACGTTGTCGCCGCGGGTGTAACCCGCGTCCCGCGCCTTGCCGTTGTCGGTCGCCATGCCGTTCTCGACGACGTAGAGCGGCAGGCGCGGGAACCGGTTGTGGTAGCTGCGCAGTGCGTAGTAGATGCCTTCCGGCTGGAGCTTCACGTCCCAGAACTTGTCGGTGGCGGCGGCGAACACCGTCCAGTTGCCGACGCTGAGCCCGTAGTAGTAGTCGATGCCGATGAAGTCGAGTTTGTCCTTGACCTGGTCGAGGAAGAACCAGTCGGCCATCCCGTTGACCCCGGTGATGTAGGCCTGGTTGCTGGTGACCTTCGACGTCGGGTCGATCTCGTGGATCAGGTCGTAGGCCCGCCGGTGGGCCTGGACGATGTTCGACTGCGCGGCGAAGTACCGGGTCGCGTCGAGCGCGCCGACCTTCTGCTCGTTCTTGAGGAAGATCAGCGGCTCGTTGAACGTCACCCAAAGGACGTCTTGGCCGGCGTAGCGCTGGACGATCCTCCGGCTGAACTCCAGCCACGCGTCGGCCGTTCGTGTCTCGGCCCAGCCACCCTGATCCAGCGCCCAGCCGGGATAGACCCAATGGTTGAGCGTGATCATCGGGGTCATCCCCGCCGCCCGGACCTGCCGGATCACGTCGTCGTAGAAGGCCAGCCCCGCCTCGTCCCACTGTCCTGGCGAAGGCTCGACCCGCGCCCACTCGACGCCGAAGCGGTAGGTGTTGACGCCGAGCCCGGCCGCGAGCCGGATGTCGTCGGCGTAGCGGTGTCGGAAGTCCACGGAATCGCGGTACTCGTCGACGCCGTCCTTGCCGGCCGAGCGGTCGGCGAACCGCTTCCAGTTGCTGTCGGGCGCGCTGCCCTCGGACTGGTAACCCGACGACGCGACACCCCAGTAAAAGTCCCGGGACCAGCCGTCATCCTGCGATGCGGACGCGTTCACGGCCGAAAGTGTCGCGCATAGTGAGACGGAGACCGCCAAGGCCGCCGCCCGGCGTAACCTTCCCCGGTGCTCCGGCCACTTCGTCGATCGTTCACGGCTGCTCGCGTCCCGGGCCATCTCCCGGACGCTAACGTGAGTGAACGGCGTAAACAAGCGGCCGTCCGGGGACTTCGACGATGACGTTGGGGAGATGATCGACTTGACCGGCAGCACGGTTCGCCACGCCGTCTACCTGCCGCCTTTCGGCCCGTTCGGTGAGCCCGCGGTGCTCGTCGACCTGGCCGTACGCGCCGAGGCCGCGGGGTGGGACGGTTTTTTCCTGTGGGACCACGTCGTCGCGGACACGATGCCCATCGCCGATCCGTGGACGACGCTCGGCGCGATCGCGCACGCCACGAGCAAACTCCGCTTCGGGCCGATGATCACCCCGCCCGCGCGACGCCGTCCCTGGGTGGTCGCGCGGCATGCTTCGACGATCAGCAGGCTCTCCGGGGGAAGGCTGATCCTCGGCACCGGCCTGGGTTCGGACGAATCCGGTGACTTCAGCCGATTCGGTGAACAGACCGACCTGCTGACACGGTCGGCGATGTTCGACGAAGGCCTCGACGTCATCCGGGCGATCTGGGCGGGCAAGCGGTTCGACCACGACGGCGCGCACTACCAGGTCGCGCTCGCGGAGGCGCCACCCGAGCCGTTCACGATCCCGATCTGGGTCGCCAGCTCCACCGACAACCCGCGAGTCGTCCGACGGGCGGCGCTATGCGACGGGATTTTCCCGAACCCCGAGGACCACACGCCGACCGCCGAAGAGATCGCCGACACCCACCGCGCGCTCGGCCTTGCCGAACTGAAACCGGGCCGCCCGTTCGACGTCGCCGTCGCCGGGAACGCGAGCCCCGCCTGGGAGGAACCGATCAAGGTGGACCTGCCCGCGCTGGGGCAGGCCGGGATGACGTGGTGGATGGAGTCGCTGATGCACCACGATCCGCTGGAGCTCTCGCAGAAGATCGTGGACGCCGGCCCGCCTCGGTGGTGATCGGCGTCCGGGTGGTGAGCCAGGGCGGGTCGTCTGCGCTGAACGATGGGAAGGGGACTTTGTCTCAGGTGCGGCCCGTCTCCGGTGCTCCTTGATCGCGGCACGGGGAGCGGTAGCTGTGAGGCGTCAGAGGGAGGTCGGCCCGTCCTGTCGTGGCCGGGTTCGTTCATCAGCCCGCGTTTAGTCCTCTGGTTGCGTTCTCGGGTTCGTGCGCCCCACTCTGTCCACAGTGGACTCTGGGTAGGCTTCCGTTGCTCCAAAAGACCTCACCACCCTTACGGCGACGCTGACGGTTGGTAGCGTTCTGCGAACCAGACGCCAGGGGAGGGTTCGATGCCTGACGAGCCGGACGGGGCCAACCTCGACGGCCACCACGCGATGCACCTGGAAACCGGGGTCGCGCTGATCAATGCCTTGACCGGGGAGCACGTCCACGGCAGACGGAAAGCGTCGCTTGCGGGTCACGACCTGGTGCGTGCCACCGCCGAAGCCCTCGGTGAGAACGGCCAAGTCGATCTCTTGGCCGCGGAACGGCTGCGAGATCTCGCGTCGCGGCTGCGTGAGGTCCTCGAGGCGCTGTCCCTGGGCGAGCATGACGACGCGGCGGGGTTGCTGAATCGGATGCTCGACGACAGCCGGGCCCGCCCGTACCTGCATCGTCATGGCGACCGGTCGTGGCATCTGTACTTCCACAGTCCCGAGGCGGGCCTCGTCCAGCAGTGGACGGCGGGCCTGGCGGTGTCGGTGGCCGCCGCGTTCGGCGACCACCTCCCGCATCGGGTCGGCCTTTGCGCGGCGCCGCGATGCGACCAGGTGTACATCGACGCGAGTCAGGCGCAGATCAAGCGGTTCTGCGGGCTCGCCTGCCAGAACCGGGTGAAGGCCGCCGCGTACCGGGCCCGCGGGCGCCACTCAGCTCCGTGACGGTGTCGCGTCGATGAGCCACTCGCGGCCGAACACGAGCCTGAAGACCGGTACGGGAAGCCTGGTCAGGACGCGCATCACCGGCGCGAGCCTGCCGTTTCCGTTCTGATCCCCGGCAGCACGTATGTCATGAGGGGTCCCCATAGGACGAAAAGTGTCCGATGGGGACCCCTCATGACACTTCAGCCGAGGGGCTCGAAGTCGAGGGCGGCCAGCCGCGCCGGGTCGGCGAGGATGTCGATCGCCGCGATCTTCCCGTTCACCACCGTGAACGCGAAGACGGTCCGCGGCACACCGTCCTTGGTGACGACCATCCCGGCCGCGCCGTTGACCAGCGCGGGCCGGGGCACCCCGCCGGCGCCGAGCTTCCGGAACGTAAGGGCCTGGCCCGCCACTTCGGCCGCACCTCGCACGAAGCGAGAGGCGCCCACGGGCGCGGGGCCACCTTCCGAGCGGAGCACGACGTCCGGGTCGAGCACGGAGACCAGCGCGTCGAAGTCGCCGCCCCGCGCGGCGGCGAAGAACGCGTCGACGACCTCCCGCTGACGGTTCAGGTCCGCGTCCGGGACGGTCGGCGAGCCCTGGAGACGGCGGCGCGCGCGGCTGGCGAGCTGCCTGGTCGCGGCCGACGACCGGCCGACGATCGGCGCGATCTCGTCGAAGGGCAGGGCGAACATGTCGTGCAGGACGAACGCGAGCCGCTCGGCCGGGTCCAGCGTGTCGAGAACGACCAGGAGCGCGAGCCCGACGGAGTCCGCCAGCAGCGCCTGGTGTTCCGGGTCGATCCCACCCTCACGGCCGATGATCGGGTCGGGCAGCTGCGCGCCGACCGGGTCCTCCTGCCGGGACTTGCGTGAGCGCAGCATGTCCAGGCAGATTCGGCCGACGACGGTGGTCAGCCAGCCACCGAGGTTGTCGACGGCCTCGGTATCCGACCGGCTGAGCCGCAGCCAGGCTTCCTGCACGGCGTCGTCGGCCTCGCTCAGCGAACCGAGCATCCGGTACGCCACCGCCCTCAGGTGTGTCCGGTGTCCCTCGAAGCGCCGCGCCAGCCAGTCGTGTTCGTCCACGGTCCCCATCCTTCATCACTGTCCGTCGCAACCTTGACGGACGGGGCCGTGAAGATGTGACAGCGGGGGTCTGCCTCCTCCGCTACCGCCTCGTCGGATAGCCGCCGTCGACCTCCTTGACCGGCTTGTGCGGGAACCGGCGTTCGGCGTAGTCCTTCGCCGGCGAACCCGGCCGCACGTAGAGCGTCTCCACCTTGTCCTGCAAGGGTTTCACCACCGTGCCGAGGAAACCGCGACGGTCGTCGAGGTAGGGCCCGAGGACGTCCTCGCCCGCCGGGCAGACGGCCATGCAGTACGCGGCCTTGTAGTTCGGTTTGAACGCGAGGCTCTGCCACATCGACACGTTCTCCGAGTCGCTGACCCTGGAACGGAAGTCGGCGGCGTCCTCGCTGTCGGCCACGGTCTGCGCCCAGTCGGTGAAGCCGCTCATGAACTCGCGGTAGTTGTGCGTCGAGCAGGCGAGGAAGTCGAACTCGCCGGTCTTGGAGATAGCCCCGATCGGGCAGGCCGCGACGCACAGCTTGCACTCCAGGCAAGGGTTGTAGTCGAGGGCTTCGCCGTAGGTGGACACCTCGGCGTCGAGCAGCAACGTCGCCAGCAGCACGAAGTTGCCGAACTTCGGGTGGATTACGTTGCGGTGCAGGCCCATTGCGCCGAGCCCGGCCGCGACGGCGACCGTCTTGTGCGCTACCACCCAGATCCGGCCGGGGTAGTTCTCCATCTCCATCGGGAAGGTCGCGGACGGGTTGATCACGCGGTACCCGGCGTCCTGCAACGTGCGGACGATCGTATGCCCGGCCTCGTTGATGATCTCGCCGCTCCGGTGAAACTCCTGATTGGCCACGCTGCGGGCGGGGGAGCGGACGTCGTCGCGGTTCATCCGCACCACCAAGGAGACCAGCGTCTTGGTGCCGGGTAGCGCGCGTTCGACGTGCTCCCGTTCCCCGGCCAGATCCGGATGATCGAGGGAGACCGCGGCCGCATCGTCGGCGCCCGCGGCGAGGCAGATCTCCTTCAGCCAGGCGGCGTCGATCACCGGCGACGGCTTGGCGCGAGGTTTCGCGAGCACCGCCTGTACCGAAGGATGTTCCGCGAGTTTCTTGGGAAGCTTGCCGGTCACAGCGCCTCCAGGATGGTCGCGTTGGCCTGGCCGCCGCCTTCGCACATCGCCTGCAGGCCGAAGCGGGCGCCGTGGTGGTGCAGGGCATTGACCAGCGTGCCCATCAGCCGGGTGCCGCTCGCGCCGAGCGGATGGCCCAGCGCGAGCGCGCCGCCGTGGACGTTGACCTTCGCCGGATCGGCACCGGTCTCCTGCTGCCACGCGAGCACGACGCTCGCGAACGCCTCGTTGATCTCGAACAGGTCGATGTCTTGAAGCCGCAGACCCGCCCGCCGCAACACCTTCTCGGTCGCGGGGATGACGCCGGTCAGCATGAGCAGCGGGTCGGAGCCGGTGACGGCGAAACTGTGCAGGCGGGCGCGAGGACGGAGACCGAGTCTCGCCGCGGTCTCGCTGGAGGTGATCAGCACCGCCGAGGCGCCGTCGTTGATGGGGCTGGTGTTGCCCGCGGTCACCGACCAGTCGATCTGGGGAAATCGCTCCGAGATCGCCGGGTCCTGGAACGCCGGGCGCAGTTTGGCGAGTGTTTCGAGGTCGGTGCCGGGGCGGACCGATTCGTCGGTGGACACCCGGCCGGACGGCGTCTCGATCGGCACGATCTGGCTGGCGAACCGGCCGAGTTCGTGGGCCCGCGCGGCCTTCCGGTGCGACGAGACGGCGAACGCGTCCATCGCCTCGCGGCTGAGTGACCATTTCGCGGCGATGAGTTCGGCGCTGATTCCTTGCAGTACCAGGCCTTCCGGATATCGCTCGGCGACACCGGGGCCGAGCGGGTCGGTGCCGGGCAGCACGTTGGACCACATCGGGACACGGCTCATGGACTCGACACCGCAGGCGATGACGACGTCGTACGCACCGGCCATGACGCCCTGTGCGGCGAAGTGCACGGCCTGCTGACTGCTCCCGCACTGCCTGTCGACCGTGGTCGCGGGCACGCTCTCCGGCAGCCCGGCCGCGAGCGCCGCCCAGCGGGTGACGTTCTGTGCCTGTTCGCCGACCTGGTCGACAGCGCCGCCGATGACGTCGTCGATCAGCGCGGGATCGAGTGCGTTGCGCTGGACGAGCGCGCGAAGGGTGTGGGCCAGCAACTGGACCGGATGGACCTCGTGCAGGGAACCGCCGGGTTTGCCCTTGCCGATCGGGGTACGGACGGCGTCCACGATGACCGCGTCGTGCACGGCTGCCTCCTCATGGTGAGTTGGAATCTCCAACTCACTGTGGCACCGAGTGGGTTGGAAATCAAGACTCACTGGGTTTACGCTGGTCGCATGACCGAAGCACCGAGGGACTGCTCGATCGCGAACGCGATGGAGGTGATCGGGGAGCGGTGGAGCCTGCTCGCGCTGCGCGAGGTGTTCTTCGGCGCGCGGCGGTTCGACCAGATCGTCCGCAACACCGGCGCGAGCCGCGACATCCTGACCGCCCGGCTACGCAAACTCGTCGAGGCGGGGATCCTCGAGAAACGGCTCTACGAGGAACATCCACCGCGGTACGAGTATGTCCTCACCGAGGCAGGGCGCGCGCTCAACCACGTGCTGCTGAACCTCATGGCCTGGGGTGACAGGTACGTCACCGAAGGACCGGCGCCGACAGTGTGGCGGCATTCCTGCGGGGAGGATCTCGCGCCGGAAACCGTCTGCGCGCATTGCCACGAACCGGTGCGGGAGAAGGACATGACGTTGGTGCGGAGCACGCGGCGCGCTTGAGCCGTGGCCGCCGCCGTGCTGTCGCCACGGTCGCGCGTGCCGGGTCCGCCGCCTGAGCGGACCCAGCCCGCCCTTATGAGTGAGCCTTCCAGTTCCGTTCGATCACCCGCATGAGCGCGGGATAGACGAACAGGTACCGGAACGGCTTGATGAACCCCATGTACGCCCGCCCGAACCACCCGTTGGGCCGGACCAGCACCGCCAGCTGACCGCGATACCGGCCGGGCCCGTCCTCGATCCACGCGAGGTGCAGGATCCCGTGCACCGTCCGGTTCGCCATTTCGGCGGCGAATTCGTGGTCCAGCCGGTAGATCGGCGTGAACGGCAGCCAGTCCTCGTCCTGGCCGGTCGGCGTGTCCCGGAGGTCATCGGGCAGCCTGTCCCGGACGGGCTCCACGCGGGAATCGAGCCCGGAATCTCGTTCGTCCAAGCGGAACAGTGTGCCGAGTTTCCATCGCAGCGACCACAGCGCGCGGACGACCAGCGGTGCGCCATCCGGGAAATTGCGCGACGCGAACTGTGCCACCAGCTTGGCGAAGTCGTCCGGCCCACCGGGGGTCTCCAAAGCCCAGACGTCTTCGAGATCGAAGTCCCCGGCGACTTCGTGGATCCGCCAGGACCGTGTGGTGTGGGCCGTGTTCGCGAGTTTCATGCCGACACCAGTGCGGTGATCTCACGGGGGCGTACTTCGCGTTCGTCGTAGGCGACGTCCACGTCCGCGGATCCCAAGGCCTGCATCGAGGCGGCCTGTGCCGCCTCGGATTCCCACCGCGCGATCGACACCACGGCGTCACCCGCGGCGGTCACCCAGCATTCGGCGGAGAGGCAGCCCGGCGTGTCTCGCCGGACCCGCGCGACGAAGGCGTCGTGATGGTCGGCGTGCGGGTAGTGCATGGCTACGAATCCAACGCTCATTTCGGTATTTCCTCCCAGTGCGTTCCGCCATCTATACGGTAGCGTATATATTGCTGTCGTGGTGGTGGGGTGACGAGGGATACGGTGATCACATGGCCGCTGAAACCCGGACCCCGCCAAGCGCCTGGATCGACGCGGGCCTGCGCGCGCTGGCCACCGGAGGTCCCGGCGCCGTGCGCGTCGAGGCGATCGCGAAGGCACTCGGGGTCACCAAAGGCGGCTTCTACGGGCATTTCGCCGACCGCGGCGCGCTCATCGAGGAAATGCTCGTCACCTGGGAACGAATGAGCACCGGCGAGTTGTTCGAGAGCGTCGAGCGCGGGGGCGGCGACGCCAGGGCGAAGATCCGGCGCGCGGGCATGCTCGTCAGCGACCGCCTGCTGCCGATCGACCTCGCGATTCGCGACTGGTCCCGGCGCGACCCGGCGGTCGCCGAACGTCTCCGCCGCGTCGACAACCGGCGGATGGACTACCTGCGCTCGCTCATGCGCCAGATCTTCGCCGACGAGGACGAGGTCGAAGCCCGCTGCCTGCTGGCGTTCTCACTCCTGATCGGCAAACACTTCATGGCCGCAGACCACGGCGGCCGCAGCCGCGACGAGGTCACCGAACTCGCCGGGAAACTGTTGCTCTCCGACTCGTGAGTGGACCCCTCTCGGCAATTTTCAGGGCTCGCGCAGGTCCGGCCCACCTGCCTGCGGGGTGCTCGTGATGTCTTGAAGGCCCCCTTTCAGACGTTCAACGTCTCAAAGGGGGCCTTCAGGACATTCAGGGTCGCCGCTGTGGTCCCAGGTGCACCAGCAGGCACAGTGGTCGCGCGTGAAGGACTCCTTCCCTCGGCTCAGCCGAGGAAACTCGACCTTCACACCTTCCCAAGTACATGAAGGCCCCCTTCCTGTACTTAGGCGCAAGGAG
>NZ_JBFBBY010000147.1:0-17858 GCF_040682875.1 Amycolatopsis sp. NPDC051071
GCACCCCGTAAACGTAATGCGCCCCCCCCATACTACTAAATGCGTCCTATGGGGACCCCTCATGACACGTGGTCAGGCGAGAGAGAGCGACACGAACGGGCCTCCCATGCGGGAGCAAGGCGTGAAAGGACCGTTCCTCGTCCCGTCTAGTCCCGAGGCTTCGGCGAAGGCTTGAAGCCCGGCGAGTCCTTCGGGGAGATGGGCACCACCGAGAGCCGTCGCCGTCCCGGCATCGCGGCCACGAGAACGACGCCGATCAGCAGCATCGCGGTCCCGGACCAGAACATCGGCACCGTGTCGTAGGCGGCGTTGGTGTAGGCCAGGTTTTTGACCGGGCTCTTCGGCGCCGCGCCACCGTTGTGACCCGCGGGCGGCGGAGTCGTCGTACCGCATTCGACCCCACCGGCCGGCGTGTAGGCACGCGCGATCTGCTCGCCAAGCGAGACCTGCGCCAGCGACGACGGCAGGTTCTTCGCGGCCTCCGGCGGCAGCGCCTTCTGCAGTGCTGTCGTCGGCAGGATCTGCAGGTCCAGCAGCCGCGCCGAAGCACCCATCTGGAAGCCCTTGAACGGTGACGTCATGGTGCTCGACTTCTGGTTCAGCCCGGCGATCGACAGCTTCAGCACGCCGAGGTCGAGGGTGAGGCCGTTCCCGGCTTCGCCGCCCGGAAGCTGCTTCGTGGCACCGTCGAGCATTTCGGCGAGCCCGCCGATGACCGGCACGTTCTTCAGCTGCTCGAAGCCCGGCACCTGCTTGAGCGTCGGCAGCGGGATACCGATCGGGATGTCCTTGGTCGGGTTGTTCGCGTCAAGGGTGAACAGCACCTTGTCGCCGCGCAGGATCTGCAGAACCGGCGCCGAGTACTCGACCTTCGACGTCTTCTTGTCACCGGTCGACGTGACCCGCAGCGTCGGCTGGCTGGCGACCTTGATCGTCAGGCCCAGCGGCGTGCCCTTCAGCAGCTCGATGCTGGCCGCCTGCAGGGTCGACGTCGATTCGACGGCCTTGTTCTTCGACCCGGGGATGTCGACCAGCCGCACGGTCGACCGCGACGACAGCGTGTTCGGCAGGCTCAGCACCGCGCCCTTGCCGTCACCGCCGGCACTGGCGCCGGAGAGCAGGCCGCCAAGGCTCGCCAGCGGTCCGGGCAGTCCGGCGAGACCGGCCTTGAGCTGGTCGCTCGCCGCGGTCAGCTGCTCGGCACCCGGGATGTTCGGGATGGTCGGCAGCAGCGAGAGGTTCGCGATCGACGTGCTCGAGTCGGCGATCGTGCCGACACACGGCCCGAGCGTCGGGCTCCAGCGCGCGTGCGCCTCGCCGTTCAGCAGGCCGAGGTTGAACAGCGGGTTCTTCGGCGCGTTGAGGCCGCCGCTGATCGGCTTCGGGTTGTCCGGCAGCGCCGTCTGCACGAGGCTGCCCGGCGTCTGCGGCGCGTTGCCCGCGGCCGACAGGCCGAACGGCGACGACTGCGCGATCGACTTCTCGTAGTTCAGGTAAGCCTCGGAGTTGGCCTGCGCGCTGGAAAGCCCCATCCCGGCTTCGAGCGCGGACTGCTTCGGCAGCATCTCGCCCGCGCCGGGCAGGATCGCGCTGGTCGGCACGGCGTTGGGCAGCAGCCGCAGCACACCGAGCGCCGCCCCCGCGTCGCCGACCGCGCGCCCGAGTGGCTGGGGTCCGATCGGCGCGGACATCGGCGGCTGCCCCGGATGGGCCGGATCGGGGATCGGCGTGGTCGGCATCGTCTGGGCGGTCGCCGGAGCCGCGGTCAGCAAAAGCAGGGCCGCGGCGGCCGGAAGCGCCAGCACACGGGGCAGTCGTTGCCGCATGAACAGGTCCTCCAGTGGGGATGGCCGGTCCTGGGAGATTGAGACCGGCGTCATAGGGCCCTAACGACGGTGACCCCGGAAGGTGACGTTCAACCCCTCCGCTACACTGGTCACCGTCATCGGGTGAGAGCCCGATGTCTGCCGCCTTAGCTCAGTCGGCCAGAGCGATTCACTCGTAATGAATAGGTCAGGGGTTCGATTCCCCTAGGCGGCTCACAGACAAACCCCCTCCTAGCAGGGGGTTTGTTGTTTTTCGGGATCTTGCGTTGGCTCCCGAGAAGCTGCGCGTAGCTTCGGTGTTCCCGAGGTGAGCCCATGGGCTCCAGTTTCACCCTTTCGGGGGGCGAGCTGAGCCGCCGCCTCGGCCGCGTCGCGCGCGACTTGAGGCAAGACGCAAGCGCCAACGTGGCCGCTTCGTAGCGCAGGTCATGCAGTCGGATCGGCGGCACCCTGAAGACTTGACGAGTCGCTCGTAAGCCTCGGAGAGCTTGCCAGGATGCAGCTACGAGCCGTTGTCAGTGGTGAAGACTCAGCCAGAGTCCACCCAAGCCGGTCCCGTGGCTTTGTCGAGTGCGACCACGCGAGCGCCGCTGTCGGTCTTGGGTGCCGACTCGTCAATCGTGGTGGTCCAGCCGTCTGGACGAGCTGCTTCTCGCCGGTCTGCTCCCAAAGCTCGATGTGCTCAGGCTCCCACCCGAGTGCCTTGGGACGCTGGTTGAGCCGCACGAATCATGGCAAGTGTTCGCAGCTGTCCGGTTGGACCGGTGGTTCTCCGGAACGGTGGCATCTCGCGTAGCTGAGCGCGCAATGCTCGCTGTTCTGCCCGAGATCGTTGGTTTCATCGATTGCCGCGAACATTTCGTTGAGTGGCTGTCCCGTAGCCGGTAGGGCCAGCGCGGTTCCAGATGCACCCTGATCGCGGATCCGTAGCTGTAGGTGGTCGACGTGCGGGTCGTCTTGCCTTTGAGTCACACGTCGATCCGCTCGCCGACGGTGGTCCTGTTGTTGAGGTCCTGACCGGAGTGCAGGCGCCTCTTTTCTCGCCCGACCGCCCACGTTCCGTGTCCCTTCTTTCTGGTGTTGGGGCAGGATTTCCGTACTGGTTGGCGGTTTTGGATCCCGGCAAGCGCATCTTCGGGTAACGCTTCCAGCCTTCATCTGGTTACTCTTCCGTCCTGTTTTCTTCTCTGGGATGGCTTGGTAGATGCAGGTTGCCGATGCCGACCTTGCGCAACGTCTCGCGGGTTCTGTCCAGGTCACGTTCGACCACCTGGGCGCGGTATCGGTCCTCGTAGTCGCCTCTATGAGCAGACGGCGTCGAGCCTCATGGTTTGTTGAATCGGTCTGTTCTGCTCCCGTAGTGTGATTACTTGACTACGGGAGCAGGGGAGGGCTCGTGGCTGGTTATGACGTGGTGATCGAGAAGATCAGAGGGACTGGGCGAGCAGCAACGCGGGTCGCGGAGGGGTTGCGTGGTGCGAGGTGCTCGGTGACGGTGCCGGTTGGGGATGCCGGTATGCCGGGAGCGCGGTGTGTCGGCAAGCTCGCTGCGGTCAAGCAGGCGTTACGGGACCGTGAGCTCGGGTATGAGCGGCGTCTCGATGCGCATGCGTCGAGCATGACGAAGGCGGCCGACCTTTACAGCAGTCGGGAGGATGCGGCGACGGCGGATCTGGCTATCCCGGTGCGGCCGACGGGTGGGCGGAAGCCGGTCTGATGGTTACTTGGGCTCAGGTCACACGGTGGGATTCCGCGCCCCTGCAAAGCGCGGTGGGTGAGGTCAACTCCGCGTACAACAAGGTCGTTGCGTGTTCGGACGACTTGCGCGGTATCAACACGGCCGAGGGTTGGCACGGCGAGGCCGCCGGCGCCGCCGCGAACGAGGTCAATCAGGTCATCGACGGCCTGGAGGAATACGCCGCCGAGGTCGCCTCGTTGCGTCGCAGCGCGGGGGATGTCGGGGATGCGATTAGTGGTGTCAAGAACGGTGTCAAGGAGGTCGAGGGGCTCGCCCGTGCGCATCACTTCACCATCGGTGATGACGGGGCGGTCATCGACAACGGTCTGCCTCCAGACACCCCGGAGGGTCAGAAGGAAGCCGTCGCCCGCGAACGGGCGACGATCGCAGCGGAACTGCGTGATCGTGTCTCCGAGGTCCTTAAGAGCGCGACCGACATCGACGATGACTTCTGTCTCGTGCTTGACCGGATCGTGTCCGGGCAAACCATCGACGCGACGGGCAACGACAACGAGAACACATCCCTCGCCGCGGCTGGCAACTCCGGTGCCGCCATGGGTTCGCTCACTATCCCGGCACCACCGCCTGAGGGAGCGACGGCGGCGCAGAACGCCGCTTACTGGGCGACCTTGAGCGAAGGGCAACGGACCCGGTTGGCGATGGACCGGCCGGACCTTGTCGGACCACGAGACGGCTTCTCCGCACAGCAACGCGATATCGCCAACCGTGAGCTGTTGGACCGTCAACAGTCAAGGTTGCGGCATGAGCGCGACGAGCTACAGCGGAAGATCAACGAGTTTCCCCGGACCGGAGCCGGCGAGATCAAGCTCAACGACCAGCGTGAGTTCGATGCACTCAAGTCAGACTTGGACAAGCTCGACGGCAAGCTTCGCGGGCTCAACGACGTCGAGAGCCGGTTGTCGATGAGCGATCCCAGCAGCCCGAACTTTGACCCCACCAAGCAACGGCCGTATGTATTGCGCATCGACGACGCGGGCTCGGGGCGTGCGGTTGTCGCGATGGGTAATCCCGATACGGCGCAACATGTCGCGACTTATGTTCCCGGTACTGGATCGGAGCTTTCCAAGGTCAACGGTGACCTCGGGCGCGCAGACCTCATGGTCAACGCCGCGCAGCAAGCTGGAGCCCAATCGCTCTCGGTGATCACATGGCTCGGGTATGACGCGCCGCCAGGACTCATGGACGCAGCGAACGACACCTACGCCGACAACGGTAAACGTGCGCTCGACAGCTTCCAGGACGGACTGAGGGAAAGCCATCAAGGCGCCCCTTCACACAACACCGTTCTCGGCCATAGCTACGGGACAACGCTCGTCGGATACGCTGCTAGAGACGAGCATCTTGCTGTCGACGACATCGTGCTTGTTGCCAGCCCCGGCGTCGGCGTCGATCACGCGAGCCAACTCAACATCCCACCCGACCACGTGTACTCCACGACGGCCGCGAACGACGCGATCAACATCACCAACTTCCCACGCGTCGAAGGGCACGGCGATCCCCTCGACCCCCTCGGACCTGACCCCACAGACCCAGAATTCGGCGGCCGAACATTTACGTCAGACCCCGGTGCACGAGGGTGGGTTCTGGGTAACAGCGAGGCAGCTCACAGCGCGTATTGGAATGTGACACCAACGGGGGAGAATACCGCGTCGTTGCAGAACATGGGCAACATCATTGCCGGACAACCGACCTACTGAGGAGCGTTACTCTGACATGCGGAAGCTCAATCTGGCGCTCCTCGCCGGTCTGACCGTTCTCTTCGCAACCTCGTGCGGAACGGGCGACCAACCAAAGGACACCGCGATGAAGAACACCATCACCATTCAGGAAGCGAACCAGCGCGTGGAGGACTACGCCGAGCGCGCGCGGGCGGCTTTCCCAGTATCAGCCGAGCTCAGGTTACAGTCCCAGTTCAAAGATTCGCCGTGCGATGATCCGACAGATAACGGCCCGAAGGGGCGCCTCGTCGCATCACGTGGGTACCAGGTTATGGGTCCTTCGGTTGACCAGTTCCCCCAGCAGTTCGAAGCCATACAGGCTTGGTGGGGGCAAAATGGATTCGCTGTATCCACCGATTCCGCGCGCGGAGCGGATCGCACGGTCGCAGCAGAGAACAAGGCAGACGGGTTCACAATGTCGTTACGGTCAAATAATGTGGGTCAGCTGTATCTGAATACGTCCTCTCCTTGCGTGTGGCGAAACGGCACTCCGGAGTCGGCCAACTAAAGCGCTGATGCAGTAGAGCGGACCGATTCACTCGTAATGAATAGGTCAGGGGTTCGATTCCCCTAGGCGGCTCCACAGGTCAGGGCCCCATTCGGTCACACCGGATGGGGCCCTGATCCGTTTACGGGGCAGTCCGCGGATCCGGTCGCAAAGTTCACCCGTTGGTGTCGCCGTCCAGGAACATCCGCGACAGCGAAGTGCCCACTCCGGTGAGGTGATCGACGAGGGTGTCCGCGTCGGCGTCGAGCAGTCCGGAGCGCCACGCGAGCATGATCTCCACGAAGCCGCCGATGCCCAAGAGGACGTTGACCCGGAACTCCAGCCCGTCCACGTCCGGCTTCAGATGTGGTCGCGCGAGTTCGATGAGCAGGCCGGTGGTCTCCTGGACGGTCTGCCGCCGCAGTTGCTCCAGTACCGCGCTGCCCGAGTGGTCGCCGAACAGGATCTGCGCACGCGCCGGCTCCTCCTGGACGTGGTGCACGACGACGTCCACGGCGGCGCGAAGCTGCTCCAGGGCGGGGCTTTCGATCCGGGAAGCGACGGCGTCCAGAACCATGCGAAGGGTCTCGTCGCGGACCTGTTCCCAAGCGGTGGCGAGCATCGCGTCGCGGTTGGCGAAGCTTTCGTAGAAGTACCGGTCGGTCAGGTTCGCTCGCGCGCAGACGCCGCGCATGGTGACCGCCGCCCAGCCCTGTTCCTGCCAGATGTCCAGTGCGGCGCCGAGCAGGGCGAGCCGCCGTTCGGCTCGGCGCTCGTCGGCGGTTTTGCCGCTGTAGCGGCGGGACGCGGTCACCTCTCCATCTTGACAGCAGGTGCCCTCAGATTCATTCTGAGGGCATGCGACCGCAGAATGGCCTGCGACCCACGTTGGCAGCAGCGCTGACGTCCGTCTTCGTGCGGCCGATCGCCTCGGCGATCCCGGCCAACCGTGCCGGCATCGCGTTTTCCCGCGGCTTCATCGCGAGCGGTCTGTGGCTGGCTTCGCCGCCGCTCAAGGGAAGCCGGATCGAGCCAGGGACACGTGGAGAGTGGGTCCGCGGTCCCGAAGTCGGTGACGGCGACAGCGTCGTCCTGTACATCCACGGCAGCGGTTACGCGCTTTGCTCGGCCCGGACCCACCGCGGCCTGACCACCCGCGTCTCCGCCGGGACCGGGCTGCCGGTCTTCGCCTGCGAGTACCGGCTCGCGCCCCGGCACCGGTTCCCCAACGCGGCCGACGACGTCCGCGCGGCCTACGGCCGGCTCGTCGACCAGGGATATGAACGGATTCTCGTCGCAGGTGACTCCGCGGGCGGGCATCTCGCGGTCGACCTCGCCGCGCAGTTGATCCGGGAACGTAAAAAGCCGCCAGCCGCGCTCGCGCTCTTCTCGCCGTTGTTCGACGTGACGTTCTCCCTGGCCGCGCAGCGAGAACGGATGAGCCCGGACCCGATGATCTCCGCCGCCGCGGCCGCCCGGCTCATCGGTCTGTACACAGTGGACGCCGACCTCGCGTCCACGAGGTTGCGCTTCGCCTTCGACGACATCACCGGCTTCCCGCCGACGATCATCCAGGCGGGTGGTCGCGAGATGCTCGCCGCCGACGCCATCGAACTGGCCAGGGCGCTGCGCCGCGCGGGAGCGGACTGCGAACTCGACGTCGTCCCCGGCCAGATGCACGTCTTCCAGGCACTGACCCGGTTCATCCCGGAGGCCGCGCCCGCGATGGAGCGGGCCTGCCGATTCCTGACGGACAACCTCCCGGCGACCCTGAGGAAGGCATCGTGAGCAAACGAACCCACGACACGCACGCCGTCGTCACCGGAGCGGGCAGCGGAATCGGGAAGGCGATCGCGGCGGAACTCGTCCGGCGTGGTGGCCGGGTCGTCTGTGCCGACATCGACCTCGCGTCCGCCGAAGAGACCGTGGCGGAGCTCGAAAGCAAAGGTGAAGCGGTCGCCGTCGCCTGCGATGTGTCCACTGTGGAGGAAGTCGCCGAACTCGCGAACCGGGCCCGATCCTGGCTCGGCCGCGACCCGGACCTCGTCGTCAACAACGCCGGGATCGGCGCCGGCGGCAAGGTCGTGGGGGAGAGCCCGCTGTCCGACTGGCAACGAACCCTCGGCATCAACCTCTGGGGTGTGATCCACGGCTGCCACACCTTCGTGCCCGCGATGCGGGAGGCGAAGAAAGGCGGCGTCATCAACGTCGCCTCGGCCGCCGGCTTCACCGCCGCGCCGAGGATGGCCGCCTACAACGTCAGCAAGGCGGGCGTCGTCAGCCTTTCGGAGACCCTCTCCGCCGAACTGTCCGGCACCGGTGTCGCGGTGACCGTGCTGTGCCCGACCTTCGTCCGCACCAACATCTTCGGCGGTAAACTCATCGACGACGCCGCGCGTGGCCTCGCGGAACGGGTCTCCGGCCTGGTCGGGTTCTCGCCGGAGCGCGTCGCGCGGATGACGCTGGACGCCCACGATCGCGGACGCCTGTACGTCGTCCCGCAGCCCGACGCTCAGCTTCTCTGGCATGCCAAGCGTTTCATGCCCGTCCCGTACACGCGGATCGCCGGTCTGCTCGGCCGGTTCCTGCCGGCTGGAAAGGAGAAGTGATGGCCTACGACTTCGCCGCGATGCTCCAGACCATCAAGGACAAACAGTGGTCGCTGGCCGACATCGACTGGGACGCGCCGGGCGCGGAGACGATGACTAACGAACTTCGCGCCAAGATGCGGCCGTTCATGGCCGATCTGGTGTGGATCGAGCATGTCGGCGCCCGCGGGTTCGCCTCGCTGGCCAAGAAGGCGCCGACGCCGGAGATCCAGGAGATCTACCGGTATTTCCACGCCGAGGAACAGAAGCACGCCAACGCCGAACTCGCTCTGATGAAACGCTGGGGCATGCTCGACGAGGACGGCTCGATGCCCGAGCCGAACATCAACGTCAAACTCGCCATCAAGGTGCTCGACGACTTCGGTGACACGCTGCCGCTGACGGCGCTGGCCACACTCATCCCGCTGCTGGAGTGCGCGCTGGACGGGGCGCTGGTGAAGTTCCTGCTGGAAGAGGTCTCCGATCCGGTGTGCCATCAGGTGTTCCGGCATATCAACTCCGACGAAGCACGGCATATCACCGCCGATTTCGAGGTACTGGAACTGATCGGCGCCGGGCCGACGCACAAGTTGCTCACCGAATCCATCGGTTCGCTCAAACCGCAGATCGTCCTCGGCTTGATCGTGGTGTTCGTCCCGCTGATCAACAAGATGCGCGACAACATCGTCGCGATGGGCCTGCCGGAGAAGAAGCTGTACAACGCGGTGAAACGGTTCTCCACCATCGGCGGCCGCGGCGAGTTCACGAAGCGGATCCCGGCGTATCACGTGTTGAAGGCGCAGGCGGCGATGATCGTCGACCGTTCGCATGTCTACCACCGCTTTCTCGCCGACCCGATGGTGAAGGCGACCCGCCTGATCCCCGCGAAACTGCTGGGTAAACCGCAGTCGTGGACCGAGGAGATCACCCACGAACCGGTCGCGTCATGACGCTGGGTGAATTCCGCGGCGAGGTCCTGCGTGGCACCGAGTGGTTCGGCCACGACTTCGCCGGCCAGCGGGTCGCCGTCGTCGCGCCAGGCCGCGAGGCCGCACAGATTGTGCCCGAAGTGGCGGCCACCGCGCTTTCGGTGAAGGTGTTCCAGGAGGAGCCGGACTGGGTGGTGCCGATGCCCGTCCCCGGCCCGAGCGTCGTCGGGGTCGCCGTCGCCCGCGTTTTCCTGCGCTGGCAGGTGAAGGACCCGTGGATCCGCAGGCTGCTGACGCCGGACCGCCGGTTCGGCTCGCGGAAGACCGCACTCGGCCTCGGCTACTACGGCGCGCTCAAGCGGCCGGGCTGCAAACTCATCACTTGGCCGGTCTACGCCTTCGCCCCCAACGGAATCCGCACCGCCGAAGGCATCGAGCATCGCGCCGACGTCGTCGTGCTCGGCGCCAGTTCCCACTTCGCCCCGGAAGGACGTACCGGATGACCCCCGACCACGAGATCGCGATCATCGGCGGAGGCTTCTCCGGTATCGGCGCCGCGATCCTGTTGCAGAAAGCCGGTTTCGGCGACTTCCTCATGCTGGAGGAGGGCGACGGCGTCGGCGGGGCCTGGCATTGGAACACCTATCCGGGTGTCGCCGTCGACATCCCGTCGTTCAGTTACCAGTTCTCGTTCGAACAGATCTCCGGCTGGTCGCGGGTCTACGCGCCGGGCCGCGAACTGAAGGCTTACGCCGACTACTGCGTCGACAAGTACGACATCCGCCGTCGCACCCGCTTCGGCGCCAAGGTCGTCGCCGCGCTCTTCGACGACGAAACACACTTGTGGCGCCTCGAAACCGCCGACGGCTGGTCGACGACCGCACGGTTCGTCGTGGGTGCCACCGGTGTGCTCACCCAGCCGAAACCGCCGCACATCGACGGTCTCGCCGACTTCCGCGGCACGATCATGCACACCGCCCGCTGGGATCACGGCGTCGAGCTGCGTGGCAAACGCGTCGCGGTCGTCGGCACCGGGGCATCAGCGGTCCAGGTCATCCCGTCCATCGCGCCGGAGGCCGGGCATCTGACGGTGTTCCAGCGGACGCCGATCTGGTGCCTGCCCAAACCGGACGCCGCCCTGCCGCGGACGGCGAGGCTCGCGTTGCGACGGCTGCCCGGCGTGAAACGCCTGTCCCGGCTGGCCAGCCAGGCCCTGGTCGAGCTGACCTTCCCGCTGGCCGCGCACTTCCACAAGCTCCTCCCGACCGCCGGTGCGGGCGAGCGGATCGGGTTGGCCCACCTGCGCCGGGCCGTGAAGGACCCCGAGACTCGCGAGAAGCTCACGCCGCGTTATGCCTTGGGCTGCAAGCGGCCGAGCTTCTCGAACGAGTACCTGCAGACGTTCAACCGCGAAGACGTCACGCTGGAGACCACGGGCATCGACGCGATCACCGAATCGGGCGTGCGCACCACCGAGGGCACCGAGCATCCGGTCGACGTCCTGGTGCTGGCGACCGGGTTCAAGGTCTTCGAGAAGGGCAACATGCCCGCGTTCACCGTGCGCGGTTCGGGTGGCATCGATCTGGAGAAGTTCTGGGAGGAGAACCGGTTCCACGCGTACCAGGGCGTGAGCGTGCCCGGCTTCCCGAACTTCTTCAGCATCCTCGGCCCGTACGGCTACAACGGTTCCTCGTACTTCAATCTGATCGAGACGCAGACCGCGCATATCGTGCGGTGCCTGCGCAACGCGCGCAAAACCGGCGCGACCAGGGTCGAGGTCACGGCCGAGGCCAACGACAAGTACTTCCAGCGCATGCTGGACCGCCGCAAGCACCAGGTGTTCTTCCAGGACAGCTGCTCGCTGGCCAATTCCTACTACTTCGACGCGAACGGAGACGTGCCTTTCCGCGCCTCGCCCACCCTGGAAACGATGGTCACGAGCCGGTTCTTCGACCTCGACGACTACGCCTTCGCGGACGGCCGGTGAACACTGGCTGAAGTCCGCCGACCCGCTCTGTGAAGAGGTTCTCCACCGACGCGGAGGCTGGGTCTTGGAAGGCTTTCCCTGGGACGTCCTGGACACCCCGACGGCGTCCGCACGCGGGTTCGCACCGACGGCCGACGCGCTCGCGCAATTGCAGCACGAGAACGACCGGGTCGGCGTCCGCGTGAAGTTCCCCGGCCGCACCGTCGCCGGAATGGTGGTGACCGAACTCAGTTCGCCGCATCTCTACGAGTGTTTCGGCGAGGACTCGGGCTTCGGCGCGGTCAACGAGAATCCCGAGCGGCCGGTCGGGGTGATCGACCTGCCGAGAGGCACCGGCCGTGCGCCGAACCGGCGAATCCGGTTCTGTGCCGTCCGGGTGCGTGAAGGCGGCGGGGCGGCCGGGTGTCATGAAAGGGTCTTTCAGGACGAAAAGTGTCCTGAAAGACCCTTTCATGACATTCCGGCGGAGCTGAGGGACCGACGTCAGGCAGGGGGCTTCAGGGTGACGACGGTCGCGGAGGTCTCGCCGCGCGGCGTCCGGTACTTGATCTCATCGCCCTCCTTGGCGCCCACGAGCGCGAGGCCGAGCGGGCTGTCCGAGGTGACCGTGAACGCGTCGGCGTCCTCACCCGGGATCGTGACGATGTGGAGCTCGTCCTCGTCACCGTCGGAGAACCTGAGCGTCACGGTGGTGCCGTCGGGGAGCAGGCCCTTGGTACGCCCGCCGTGTTCGAGCTTCGCGGCGACGTCGGCGATACGCCGGTCGAGGTAGGCGGCGGCCTCCGCGCGGTCCAGCACCTCCGCCTGGTCGGCCGCGTCGCCGGTCCGTTCCGTCTCGCCGACGAGCGGCGCCATCGCGTCGCGTTGCGCACGCAGATCGGCGAGTTCCTTTTCCAGCTGCCGGCGTGCCGCCGGGCTGAACCCGTTGTCCCCTGTGGTCACCATGTCGCGCATTGTCCGCTACAGAACGGCCGCTAGCCACCTAGATATTTTCACCCGCTGTGATCGGCCGGGACGGACGGCCTAAGCTTCAGGGCTACTGTCCTGACGACTTGGTGTAAGGAACTTCGTGACCGTGTTGCCCGGCCGCAGCGAGCGGCTTTCCCCCAATCAGCTGCAGAAACGGGAGCAGATCGTCGAAGCGGCGCGTGTCGTGCTCGCCAGGGACGGGCTCGCGGGCTGCACCGTGCGTGCGATCGCGGACGCCGGACCGCTCACTAAAAGTGCGATTCATTACTACTTCGCGGACATCGACGTCCTCATCGACCGGGCGATGGCGGCGCACATCACAACGTTCACCGCCGATTTGCGCAAAATTTCCGAGAAACACGATCACCCGGACGGGCGGCTCTTCGCCGCGCTGGAGGCCTTCCTCGCCGAGTTCGCCGACCGCCCGAACGCGGCCTTCCTCTGGTTCGAGTACTGGATCGCGGCGGGCCGCGCGCAGCATCCGCAGGCCATCGACGTCATGCTGACCTCGATCACCGAACTGCTCGCGGAACTGCTCGCGCCACTCGACGTCGAAGACCCCCGGGCGCGGGCGAGGGCGCTGCTGTCCTACCTGCTCGGCGCCATCGTCCAGCAGCGCGTGCGGCGGCGGCCGTTCGCCGCGCTGCGTGGCGACATCGAAGCGCTTTGCTTCGCGAACTACGGGTAGAGATACGTATTAGATCCGTACCGTTACGGATTGTTCGGTCCGTCCGGCTCCGGCCATGGTGGGGTTCCCTTCCCTTGCCTGAGAGCTAGGAGACGACGATGCGCATAAGACGGTGCATGGCCGTGGCGATCGCGGCCGTCGCGGCGTTCGCCATCCCGGTCGCCGCGAGTCCGGCGACCGCCGACCAGCAGGCCGAAGACGCGCAGGTCCAGATCTACGAGATCTTCGGGACCGGTACTTCGCAGCAGCGCACCCAGATCTCCCGGCTGGGCGTCGATGTCTTCGGTACCTCCGGCTCCACCACGACGATCATCGGTGAGGAGTCCGACGCGGCGAAGATCCGCTCGCTCGGCTTCCGCGTCGAGCAGCGCGGCGTCGTCGACCGCTCGGAGAAGGTCGGCACGAACGCGATCAACGACTTCCCGCCGTCCGACTCCGGCTTCCACAACTACGCCGAGGTCACGACGGAACTGCGCAACGCGCAGACGAACTTCGGGTCCATCGCGAAGCTGAGCAGCGTCGGCAACTCGTACCAGAACCGTGCGCTGAACATGCTGAAGATCAGCGACAACGTCGGCACCGACGAGAACGAACCCGAGGTTCTCTTCACCTGCAACCAGCACGCTCGCGAGCACCTCACCACGGAGATGTGCCTGCGGATCGTGAACCGGTTCACCCAGGGTTACGCCACCGACCCGGCGATCAAACGCTTCGTCGACAGCACCGAGATCTACGTGATCCCGAACATCAACCCCGATGGCTCGGAGTACGACATCTCGGGCGGCAGCTACAAGTACTGGCGCAAGAACCGGCAGGGCAACGGTACGGACACCAACCGCAACTGGGGCTACAACTGGGGCTGCTGCGGCGGTTCCTCCGGCTCGACGGGCAGCGAGACCTACCGCGGCCCCTCGGCGTTCTCCGCCCCGGAGACCAAGGCGGTGTCGAACTTCGTGAACTCGCGCAAGATCGGCGGCGTCCAGCAGATCAAGGCGAGCATCGACTTCCACACCTATTCGGAGCTCGTCCTGTGGCCGTTCGGTTTCACCTACAACGACACGGCGCCGGGAATGACGGCGGCCGAGGCGCAGCGCTTCCAGCAGCTGGGCCGTCAGCTGGCGGCGACCAACGGCTACACGCCGCAGCAGTCGAGCGACCTGTACATCACGGACGGGACGATCGACGACTGGATGTGGGGCACCCACAAGATCCTGAGCTTCACCTTCGAGATGTACCCGCGGGGTTCGAACCCCGGTTTCTACCCACCCGACGAGGTGATCGTCCGGGAGACCACGCGTAACGACCGCGCCGTGGACATCCTGCTGAACACCGCCATCGGCTGACCGTACTAGCGCGTGAAGGCCCCCTTCCCTCGGCTGGTCACTCGAGACCATGGCCGCGTGAAGGGGGCCTTCACGCGCTCGGGCGGCATAGGGTGCGGGGTATGCCGCTGTTCGAATTCGAGGGGCACCGCCCCCAGGTGGATCCCGAAGCGTGGATCGCCCCCACCGCCACCCTGATCGGCGACGTCGTCGTCGAGAAGGGTGCTTCCGTCTGGTACGGCGCCGTGCTGCGTGCCGACTTCGGGAAGATCGTCATCCGCGAGGGCGCCAACATCCAGGACAACTCGGTCATCCACGTCAACGACGGCGTGACCGAGGTCGGCAAGAACGTCACCGTCGGGCACCAATGCCTCGTGCACGACTGCACGATCGGCGAGCAGGCGCTGATCGGGAACGGCTCGACGGTGCTCGACAAGGCGCAGATCGGCGCGAAAGCGCTGGTCGCGGCAGGCGCCACGGTGACGCCGGGGATGGTCGTCCCGCCCGAGACCGTCGCCATGGGCAGCCCCGCGAAGAAGCACGTCCCGCTCGACGGCAACGCGAAGCTGTGGGTCGAGCACAACGCGGTGATCTACCAGCAGCTGGCGCGAAGGCACGCCGAAAGCATCAAGCCGATCGATTGACTCTCCAGTAACTGGAGATTCTAGCTTCGGTCGCATGGCACCGAAGTCGAAGAAGAAAACGCACCAGGCGACACTCGAGTTGACCGCCGGCAACGCTCCGGTGGTCGACCTCGGGAAGACGCTCGGCCAGACCGGCGTGAACCTCGTCGAGGTCAAGAAGGCCTACGACGCGGCGACGGCGGCGCAGCGCGGCGAGATCATCCCGGTGGTCGTGTCGGTGTTCGAGGACCGCTCGTTCGAACTCCGGCTGAAGACCCCGCCGACGTCGTTCCTGATCAAGCAGGCCTTGGGCGGCAAAGGATCCGGCCGTCCAGGGCACGAGGTCGCCGGCAAGCTGAGCCAGGAACAGCTACGGGGGATCGCCGAGCGGAAACTGCCGGACCTCAACACCGGCGACCTCGGCGCGGCCATGCGCACGATCGCGGGCACGGCCCGCTCGATGGGCGTCGCGATCGAAGAACCGTGACGCGCAAGCATGTGATCGTCCCGCCTTTCCGCGACCTCGACCCGGCCCTTGAGGTCGCGGAAAGGCTTTTGGCGCAAGGAAATCCGTGGCTCGCCGGAGTGGCGGCGGCACTGCCTGACGAGCACGCGGCCGCCGGACGGCTCAACCGGATCCTGGCGGGAAATGGCGCGGCGCCGCGGCTGGTCGAAGCCGGAAACGGTTGGCGCGTGGTGCAGGTGACGTCGTGGCCGGGCCGCGGCGACCTGGTCGCGGGTGCCTCCGGACTGGCGGAACTGGTCGCGTTCGGCGGGTGGCGGCGGATCAAGCGGTGTGCCGTCTGCGCACGGCCGTTCTGTGATCGCACCTCGGGTTGCAGCCGCCGATGGTGTAGTGAACATCGTCCGCATGCCGAGTCCCGCTCCGGCGGGGTGCACTAGGCTCCGTGGGCACCAGCGACTGGCGCAGTTGAGGTGGAGCACCACCGGGAAGCGAATTCGGGCCGGCACCGCGCGCCTGGGTGAAGGCCACTCCTGAGCCGGAGTACGCCATGACACACCAGCCAGAACTGTCCGCACTGGCCGCCGCCGACCCGGAGATCGCCGGGCTCATCGAGGACGAGGCGAAGCGTCAGCACGACAAGATCCGCCTGATCGCGTCCGAGAACTACGTCTCACAGGCCGTGCTGGAAGCGACCGGCACCGTCCTCACCAACAAGTACTCCGAGGGCTACGCCGGCAAGCGCTACTACGAGGGCCAGCAGCTGATCGACCAGGTCGAGACCCTCGCCATCGAGCGCGCGAAGGCCGTCTTCGGCGCCGACCACGCCAACGTCCAGCCGTACTCCGGCTCCCCGGCGAACCTCGCGGTGTACCTCGCCTTCGCGAAGCCGGGTGACACCGTGCTCGGCATGGCACTGCCGGACGGCGGTCACCTCACGCACGGCTGGAGCGTGTCCGCGACCGGCAAATGGTTCACGCCGGTGCGCTACGGCGTCCGCAAGGAGACCGGCCGCGTCGACCTCGACCAGGTCCGTGAACTCGCGTTGCAGCACCGGCCGAAGCTGATCTTCGCGGGTGGCACGGCGATCCCGCGCACCATCGACTTCGCGGTGTTCGCGGAAATCGCCCGCGAGGTCGACGCCGTCCTGGTCGCCGACATCGCGCATATCGCCGGTCTCGTCGCCGGTGGCGCGCATCCCTCGCCGGTCGGGTACGCGCAGGTGATCACCACGACCACGCACAAAACGTTGCGCGGCCCGCGCGGCGCGATGATCCTTTCCGACGCCGACCACGCGAAAGCCGTCGACAAGGCGGTGTTCCCCGGCCTGCAGGGCGGCCCGCACAACCATACGACCGCGGCTATCGCGGTGGCGCTCGGCGAGGCGCAGAAGCCCGAGTTCCGCGACTACGCGCACGCCATCGTCGCCAACGCGCGGGCGTTGGCGGAGGCCTTGGTGGAACGCGGCTACGACCTCGTGTCCGGCGGCACCGACAACCACCTGCTGCTGATCGACCTGACGAACAAGAACGTGCCGGGCAAGCCCGCCGCGCAGGCACTCGACCGCGCCGGGATCGAACTGAACTACAACACCGTCCCGTTCGACCCGCGCAAACCGTTCGACCCGTCCGGCATCCGGCTCGGCACCTCCGCGATCACCACGCGCGGGCTCAAGCCGGAACACCAGGTCAAGGTGGCGGAGTGGATCGACCGCACGATCACCGCCGCGGCGGCCGAGGAACAGTCCGCTTTGGACACCATCGCCGCCGAGATCCGCGAATTCCTGTCACCCTTCCCGATCCCGGGCTACTCGGCCTAGCCCCAAGTACGTGAAGGCCCCCTTGCTTGCGCCTAGGTACGGGAAGGGGGCCTTCCTGTACTTGCGCAAGTAGTCGACTACTTGCGCTCGGCGTGGCGGGGGGTGTCCACAAGGGGCGCTTTAGGACGTTGGACGTCTTGAAGGGGCCTCTCGGGAGTGCCTTCTTGCCGCTTCGAAGTACGTGAAGGTCCCCTTGCTTGCGCCTAGTTACGGGAAGGGGGCCTTCCTGTACTTGCGCAAGTAGTCGACTACTTGCGCTCGGCGTGGCGGGAGGTGTCCACAGGAGGCGCTTCAGGACGTTGGACGGCTTAAGGGGCCTTTCGGGAGTGCCTTCTTGCCGCTTCGAAGTACATGAAGGCCCCCTTGCTTGCGCCTAGGTACGGGAAGGGGGCCTTCCTGTACTTGCGCAAGTAGTCGACTACTTGCGCTCGGCGTGGCGGGGGCTGGCGGGAGGTGCCCACAGGAGGCGCTTTAGGACGTTGGACGTCTTAAAGGGGCCTTTCGGGAGTGCTTTCTTGCCGCTTCGAAGTACGGGAAGGTCCCCTTGCTTGCGCCTAGGTACAGGAAGGGGGCCTTCCTGTACCTGCCGGAAGGTGTGAAGGTCGAGTTTCCTCGGCTGAGCCGAGGGAAGGGGTCCTTCACGCGCCGTAGGTCACGCGCCGTAGATACGCAAGTAGTCG
>NZ_JBFBBY010000148.1:0-17826 GCF_040682875.1 Amycolatopsis sp. NPDC051071
GCCGGAAGGTCCTCGTACCGGGTTGTACTCGGACCTTTCGGCCGTACGTCCAGCGGGAAGCTGGGCCGTCGAGACCCCGAAGGACTTCCGAAACCAACCACTTGGGCGGCACGGGCCGATTCGCATGACCAGGGCGCGTTTTCGTACTTCCGTGACAAGACCGCGGGGCCCGTAGGCACATGTCGTGGTTGTCGGTTTTGACCTTTAAGGGCTCTTTACTGTTGGACAACCGTTCGAGTACCTGACGGGTGAGATGCAACGATTGCCGCGTTGGCTACCCCGGCGTGACGGGCACAGGGCCCCTCTCGGCTTTGGCGCTAGAGCCGGTTTAGCAGTGAAGCCGTGAAGGAGGCGGAAAATGACCGCGACCATGGGCGGAAGGTTGCTCACCCCCGGTGAAGTGGCGGCCCTGTTCCGGGTTGACCCCAAGACCGTTACCCGTTGGGCGACGGCGGGCCGGATCGGCTCGATCCGCACTCCCGGCGGGCACCGCCGGTTCCGTGAGGCTGAAGTGAACGAGCTTCTCGCCGAGCTGACCACCGACGCCAGTGAACCCGCCCGCAAGGTTTGACCTGGTATTTCTCTTAAATACGACTCCGGTGACGAAGGGCGCAAAACGGCCCTTCGTCACATTGGGGTATCCGCAGGTCCCCCCGCGCGCGGCAAAGAGGCTAGCCTCGTGGGACTGAGCAACGTCCTCCACGCGGAAAGGGACCGAGCATGATCTATCTGCTCGCGGCCATCGGAGCGCTCACCGTCGCCGTGGTCTTGTGGCGCGCGTTCGGGATCGAGCGCGTCGGGGTGCCCTCGACGCGGCCGACGCTGGCCCCGGACGACGACCCCGACTTCCTGCGCAAGCTCGGTGAGCAGCAGCGCAAAGGTAAAGAGGACGACGAAGAGTAGGACGCCGCGGGCCTGGGTGAACTAGGGCTGGACCTGCCGGTACTGCTGGCCACCGAAACCGTCGGCGACGGTGGCGGCCAGTTCCAGTAGCCCCAGCCGGGTGTCGGCTTCGAGCCGGTCCAGTTCGATCTCGGCGCCCTCTTCCAGATGCAAGTCGAACGGGATCCGGCAGACGGACCGGACCCGCGCGCCGAAGTGCGCGGAGAGCTTGTCGAGGTCGACGGAGCCACCCTTGGGCCGCACCGAGTTGATCACCGCGACGGAGCGTTTGACCAGGTCGCCGTAGCCGTGCGCCTCCAGCCAGTCCAGTGTCGCCGAGGCACTGCGCGCGCCGTCCACGGAGCCTGAAGAGACCACGACCAGCGCGTCCGCGACGTCGAGGACACCCTTCATCGCCGAGTGCATCAGGCCGGTCCCGCAGTCGGTGAGCACGATGTTGTAGAAGTGCTCCAGCAGGTTGACCGTGCGCCGGTAGTCGTCCTCGGAGAACGCCTCCGAAACCGCCGGATCCTGTTCGCTGGCGAGGATCTCCAGCCGGCTGCCGCCCTGCGAGGTGTACGAGCGGACGTCGCTGTACCTGGTGATCTTGTCCGCGTCCCGCAGCAGATGACGCACGGTCGCGGTGGTCTCGATCGGGATCTTCTGCGACAGCGTCCCGCGGTCAGGGTTCGCGTCGACGGCGACGACCCGGTCACCACGCAGCGACGCGAACGTCGAGCCCAGCGTGGTGGTCGTGGTGGTCTTGCCGACGCCGCCCTTGAGGCTCAGCATCGCGATCTTGTAGCACCCGCGCAGCGGCTGGTTGATCTGCGCGATCAGTTCACGCTTACGGGTGTCGGCCGGGCTCTCCCCCGGGTTGACGAGCTTGCCGGTGCCCACGTAAAGCGCTTTGCGCCAACCCGACTGCGGTTTGCGCTTCTGCGGCTTGACCAGGCTCGCGGTGGCGAGTTCGTCCGGCAGCGCGTGCCTGCCCTGCGGTTGCGGAAGCCCCGGAACCGCGGCCTGCTGGACCGGCTGCGGCTGCTGCTGCGGCGCGTACTGCGGCTGCGCCGGGTACTGGGGTTGTTGCGGCTGCTGAGGCTGCAGGGGCGGCAGGTTCTGGTCGTAGGGCTGCTGCGGATACTGCCCATGCGACGGCTGCGGCAACGGCGGCTGCGCGGGCTGAGCAGGCTGCTGGGCCATTTGCGCGGGCGGCGGGGCGGGCTGAGCAGGCTGCTGCTGGGCGGCCTGCGCGGGCTGCTGCGCGTACGGGCCCTGCTGCGCGTACTCGGCCTGCTGCGCGTACTGCGGCTGCACGGCCTGCGTCGGCTCGGATTCGAAACCGCCACCCGCGTTCGGATGCGGTGCCGAGTCCGTCCGATCCTCGGAGAACAACTCCGAGGGCGGGGCGCTCTCGGTGGGTTCGGGGTGGCCAGGAGCCGATTCTTCGCTGGGTCCGGTCACCGCTGAATTCCTCCTCCGCGCACGTCTTTCCCTACCTCAGTATTGACGGTAGTCGGCACACGTGCAGCGGCGACGGTCAGCCCCCGGCGTAGGAGTGCAGACCCGAGGTCACCAGGTTCACGAAGAACAGGTTGAAGACCGTCGCGGAGAATCCGACGACGTTGATGATCGCGGCCCGCTTGCCGCGCCAGCCCGCGGTGGCGCGGGAGTGGAGGTACGCCGCGTAGACGACCCACGCCACGAAAGCGACGGTCTCCTTGGGGTCCCAGCCCCAGAACCGGCCCCATGCCGCCTCGGCCCACACGGCGCCGCACAGCACGCCGAAGGTGAAGACCGGGAAGGCGAAGATGGTGGTGCGGTAGGCGATGCGGTCGAGCACGTCCGCGGTCGGCAGCTTCGGGCCGAACTTGGCGAACTTCGCCGGGTTGTCGTCGTGGGCGGCGCGGAAGAGGTAGAGGACGCTCGCGACACCCGGCACGAGGAAGACACCCGAGCCGATGATGGCCGCGGAAACGTGGATGATCAGCCAGTACGACTGCAGTGCGGGCTGCACCGGCGCGGCCGTCGTGTACAGCATGGTGCCGTTGACGAACATCAGGATCACGACCGGCGTGAGCACGAAGCCGGTGAGGTGGCGGACCGGGAACTTCCGCAGGATGACGATCCAGGTCAGGACCGCGATGAAGGTCGTGGCCATGCCGTACTCGTACATGTTGCCCCACGGCGCGCGGTGCACGGCGAACCCGCGCAGCACGATCGCGGCCAGGTGCAGCAACGCGGCGAGCACCAGCAGCGCGGCACCCATGCGGCCGACGCGTTCGGGGCGGCCGACCTCACGCGGCGGCTCGGCGGGTGTCACGGTGCTCACCGACGGACCACCCGCGCCGACCAGTTCGCGGACGCGCTGCTTGCTGCGCTCCGCCGCCAGACGGCCCTTCGCCCCGAAACCCTGCTCGAACAGGGTGAACATCAGCGCGAGGACGTAAATCGCCGTCGCGGTGGTGTAGGAGTAGTCGCTGTACTGGGACAGCGTCTGGTTGATCGGCATGGCCTCTAGTTGCCTCTCTGCCCCTGGACCAGCTTGTCGCTGATCCGCTGGAACTCTTCGCCGTAGCCCGCCTGATCGGTGCGCGCCAGCCCGGCGACCTCGATCACGGTACCTGTCCCGCCTTCACGCGCCGGGGTCACCCGCACCCACACCCGACGCCGTTTGACCAGCAACGATCCCGCCAGCCCGATCAGCATCGCGACCGCGCAACCCAGCACCCAGCCCTGCACCGGGTCGTGCGAGACCTGGATGGCGACCCATTCCTGTACGCCGTCGAAGCGGACCTTCGTGCCGTCGTCCAGCACGGTCTCCTGGCCCTGGTCCAGGTTCTGCCGGGTGAGCTTCTTGAGCCTGCCGTCCTCGACGAGCGACTGGTCGATCTGGAAGATCGACTGCCCGCGGCCGGCGTCGAGCCCGAGGTCGCCGCGGTAGATGTCGACGGCCACCGCCGGTTTGTTCGCCTCCGGCCGCGACGACGTCAGCACGTTGCCGTGCATGAACGCGGTCGGGGCGAGGAGGCCGGTGATCGCGAGCTGCCGGGTGCGGCGCTCGATCGGGTCGGTGATGCCGGGCTGGTCGATCTTCGTCGCGCCTTCGGAGAGCTTCGTCGGCTCGTCGGCGGGACGCCACGGCGTGATGTTGGTCCGCACGGTGCCGTCGGGGAAGGTGACCGTGAACTTCGGGGAGTAGCCGAAGTTCAGCAGGTAGACGCGGTCGCCGGCGGTGCGCAGCGGCGAGTTGACCTCGAGCCCGTACGGCTTCCAGGTGCCGGTGTTCAGGTCGTCGCCGGACTGGTACTCCATATTGGAGTGGTAGTAGTTCGCCTGCCCGGCCGCGGTGTAGCGCGCCTCGAAGTCCTTCAGCCGGATGCAGAAGGGATTCAGGTCGGTGCCGTCGACACGCAACCCGGGGTTGAAGGTGTCGTAGCCGAGGATGCCGGAGTTGCACCACTGGCTGTTGTCGGCCTGGACGATGACCTGGCCTTCGTAACCGAAGAGCTTGCCGAGCGCGAAGAAGATGATCAGGCCGAGCATCCCGAAGTGGAAGACGAGGTTGCCGGTCTCGCGAAGGAAGCCTCGCTCGGCGGAGATGCTTCGCACGCCGTCGGCCTCTTCGCGCTCGATGCGGCGCCAGCCTTTGAGCAGCGCGTGAGTGTCCTTCATGACCGTCTCGGGCGTCCGGTCGGTCGTGGTGGACACGTGATGCGGCATCCGCGAGAGGCGGCGCGGGGTGATCACCGGCTTCGCACGCATCGCCTTGGCGTACTCGAAGCTGCGCGGCGCGAGGCAGCCGATGAGCGAGACCATCAGCAGGAGGTAGATCGCGGAGAACCAGACGCTGCCGTACACCTCGAAGAACTGCGTGCGGTCGAGCAGTTCGCCCCACCAGCCGTGCGCGGCGATGTACTCGTCGGTCTTGGCGGCGTTGAGGTTCCGTTGCGGCAGCAGGGCGCCGGGCATCGCGGCGAGCGCGAGCAGGAACAGCAGCACCAGCGCGGTGCGCATCGACGTCAGCCCACGCCAAGTATTGCGAAGGAAGGCGAGGACGCGCTTCAACGGCGTCTGGCGGAATTCGTGCTTCGGCGGAGCTTCAGTGGTGGTCACAAGGGCAGCCTGAGGTTGGTCACGAGGGTGTTCCGGATCCAGCCGGTCATGTCGCCCCACAGCCCGGTCACCAGCAGGACGCCGACGACCAGCAGCAGGGCGCCGCCGAAGACCTGCACCTGACGGCCGTGGCGGCGCAGCCAATCCGTCGCGCGGACGGCCCAGCGGGCGCCGAACGCGATGAGGAGGAACGGGACGCCGAGGCCGAGGCAGTAGACCAGGATCAGCACATACCCACGTGCTGCCGCCCCGCCGGTGGCGCTGGCCATGGACATGACCGCGGACAGCGTGGGCCCGATGCACGGCGTCCAGCCGAGCCCGAACACCGCGCCGAGCACCGGCGCGCCCCACAGCCCGCCGCGCGGTACGTGATGCGAGCGGAACTCGCGCTGCAGCCCGGGGATCCAGCCGAGGAACACCAGCGCCATCGCGATCGTCAGCACGCCGCCGAGGCGCTGGAGGAGGTCCATGTTGAACGCGACGGCGTCGGCGATCCAGACCAGCGTCCCCAGCGTCACCACGAAGACGACGGTGAACCCGAGCACGAACAGCGCCGCCGCGCCGACGACGGCGTAACGACCTTTCTTGCGCTCTTCGCCGGGGCTGACCGCCGGGGCGTCCGCGCCGACCAGCGCCGCCAGGTACGCGAGATACCCGGGCACCAGCGGCACGACGCACGGGGACGCGAAAGAGATCGTCCCGGCCAGCAGCGCGACACCCGCCGCGAGCAACAGCGGCCCCGAAAGCGCCAGCTCGGTAACGGAGTTCACGCAAAGGAGCGTAGGCAGTGTGGTCGAGGTGAACACGCCGGGGCGCCCTCAACGGGACCTACGTCGCATCCGATCAGGACGTTGGTCCCGTCGAGGACCCGCCGCGTTTAGTCCTCTAAATGCGGTTACTTGAGGGCGTCGGGTGGCGTGAGCGGGATGGCCGGGAAGGCGGGGGCGGCGGATACCGGCTTGGGACGGCGGTCCCGGAACACCCAGCCGCCCGCGAGGCCGCCGAGGAAGCCGAAAAGGTGCGCCTGCCAGCTGACGCCCGCGTCCTGCGGGAACAGGTTCGTGAACTGGTACGCGAAGCACAACGCCATCACCAGCCCGATCACGATGTCGATCTTGTGCCGGTCGAAGATCCCGCGGACGAGCACGTACCCGAAGTACCCCATCACCAGGCCGCTCGCGCCGACCCCGACCGTGCCGGAGTCGTGCAGGGTCCAGGCGCCGAGCCCGCTCGTCACCGCGATCAGGATCGTCACGCTGAGGAACTTCTTCACCCCTCGATACGCGGCGAGGAACCCGAAGATGAACAGAGGTCCGGAGTTGAACTCGATATGTCCCCAGCTCGCGTGCATGAGCGGCGCGGTGAGCACGGTGGGCAGCGAACTGATCTCCCGCGCCCGTGTCCCGTATTCGAGAGCGAGCTCGTAGCCGTCGATGGCGTTGTAGATCTGGATCAGCCAGAGGACGACGAGCACGCCGACCATGACCCAGAGGGCCTTCTTGGCCTCCGCGATCATGGCCTCGGCGTCACGTTGACCGGATCTGGGTACGTCCGCGGCAGTCGTCATTTCCTTCTCCCCAGTTCAGTGCCGCCCCACGCGGCGCCATGAGGATAACCAGCCCCCGCGTTCAGGCGGGTTCGGCGGCCAGGCGCTCGACGACGGGCAGCAGGTCCGACGCCAGCAGGTCCCGCAGGAAGACCGCCGCGACGCGGTGCTGTTTGTCCAGCACGATCGTCGACGGGATGATGTTGCGCGGGTAGCCAGAGAGCTGCAGCAGCGTCCGCCCCGCCGGATCGTAGATCGACGGGTAGGTCAGCTTCCGGTCCCGCATGAAGTCCTGCGCCGGCGCCCGGTCGTTGTCCCGCAGGTCGATGCCGACCACCTGGACACCGGACGCCTTCGTCTGGTCGTAGACCTTCTGCATCTCCGGCGCCTCGACGCGGCACGGCCCGCACCATTGACCCCACAGGTTCAGCACGATGACCTTGCCGGGGAAGTCGGCGATCGAGAGCCGCTTGCCCTCGTTCATCAGATCGTCGCCGGACAACGCCGGTGACTGCTGCCGGTCGGCGACGTCGTAGGTGATGTCGACCTTCCCACCCGGCGACACGAAGTTGAACGTGCCACCGGTGACGACGGCGTCCTTCCCGGTGGTGCAGCCGGTGACGGCGAGCGCCAGTACGAGAACAGCCGCCAGGAGCCGCTTCACGCGCCGGTCACCTTCGGGTCGGTCGTGCCGGCGGGCTCGCTGTAGACGATCCGTACGAGCTCTTCGCCTTCGAAGACCAGGCTGGTCAGCGAAGCGAGTGAGCACTGCCGGTTCCGCGGGTCGTGCCAAAGCCGCTTCGCCTCCAGGAACCGCCGTACGGTCCAGATCGGCAGCTGGTGCGAGACGCACAGCGCCTCGTGCCCCTCCGCCGCCTGCCGCGCGCGGTAGATCGCGCCGAGCATGCGGTGCGCGATCTCGACATACGGCTCGCCCCACGACGGCCGGAACGGGTTGACCAGCTTCGGCCAGTGCTTCGGCTGACGCAGCGCGCCGTCGCCGACGGCGACCCGCTCACCCTCGAACTGGTTGTCCGCCTCGATCAGCCTGTCGTCGGTGTCGACGTCGAGCCGGTGCGCGGCGGCGATCGGCGCGGCGGTCTCCTGAGCGCGCTGAAGCGGCGAAGCGACGACATGTGTGATGTCGTGCTTCGCGACGGCTTCGGCGACCGTCAGCGCCTGGCGCTGTCCGCGGTCCGACAGTTTGAAGCCGGGCAGGCGGCCGTACAGGATCTTGTCCGGGTTGTGCACCTCACCGTGGCGGAGCAGGTGCACAATCGTCGTCTCGCTCACGCCTGGACCGCCTCGGCCGCCGCACGGGCGGCCACCCGCAGCGCGGACTCGATGATCTCGAACTCGGCATCGCCCATGGCCGCGTTGACGAACCACGCCTCGTACGCGCTCGGCGGCCCGTAGACGCCGTTGTCCAGCAACGCGTGGAAGAACGCCGGGAACCGCCAGGTCTCCGAAGCCTGCGCGCCCGGGTAGTTCGTCACCGGGCCGTCGCTGAAGAACACGCTGACCAGGTTGCCCGCGTACTGCACGGTGTGCGTGACACCGGCCTCGGTCAGCGACCGGCCGAACAGGTCGCCGAGCCGCTTCGCGTTGGCGTCGAGGGCGGCGTACACGGCGTCGTCGGCCGCGCGCAGCGTCGCGAGACCGGCGGCGACGGCGACGGGGTTCCCCGACAGCGTCCCTGCCTGGTACACCGGCCCGCCCGGGGCCAGTTTCGCCATGACGTCGGCGCGTCCGCCGAAGGCCGCGGCCGGCAGCCCGCCGGACATCACCTTGCCGAAGGTGTACAGGTCACCGGCGACGCCTTCGAGGCCGAACCAGCCCGCCTTGGAAACGCGGAACCCGGTCATCACCTCGTCCATGATCAGCAGCGCGCCGTGATCGCGGGCGATCTCCTTGAGCCCGGCGTTGAAACCCTCGGCGGGGGCGATGGCACCCATGTTGCCGGCTGCCGCTTCGGTGATGATCGCCGCGATCGACTCCGGGTTGTCCACAAAGGACTTACGGACCGCGTCGAGGTCGTTGTAGGGCAGGACGATCGTGTCGGCCGCCTGAGCGCCGGTGACGCCGGGCGACGTCGGCAGGCCGAGCGTCGCGACGCCGGAACCCGCTTCGGCGAGCAGCGCGTCGACGTGGCCGTGATAGCAGCCCGCGAACTTGATGATCTTCGCCCGGCCGGTGAACCCCCTGGCCAGCCGGATCGCGCTCATCGTCGCCTCGGTGCCGGAGTTGACCAGGCGAACCTGCTCCACCGGCTCGACGCGGCCGATGATCTCCTCGGCCAGTTCGACCTCGCCGAGGGTCGGCGTGCCGAACGACAGGCCGTTGACGGCGGCTTCGCGCGCGGCGGAGACGACGTCCGGATGCGCGTGCCCGAGGATCATCGGCCCCCACGAGGAGACCAGATCGACGTAGCGGTTGCCGTCGGCGTCCCAGAGATACGGACCCTCACCGCGCACCATGAACCGCGGGGTGCCGCCGACGGAGTTGAAAGCCCGCACCGGGGAGTTCACCCCGCCCGGGACCACGGCTTTCGCTCGTTCGAACCATGCCTTGGACTGATCGACTCCGGTAGTCACCTCCCCAGTCTCGCAAATACCGGATGACACCCGCCGCCGAGTCCTCGCGGTCCCGGCGAGGCGTGACCGGTCCCACTAGGGTGAAAGCACTCCTGACGAACCTCGCGGAGGGATCCACGTGTCCACGCCGTCCCACCACCGGCGCTTGCGCTGGCAGGCGCTGGCCGGCTTCGTCGCCATGTCGGCGATCGTGGGCGGGGTCGCCGCACTGGCCGTGGCCACCCGCCCGGAGGTGCACAACCTGCTGGCACGCCCGTCGTGGGCACCGCCGGGCTGGCTCTACGGTCCGGTGTGGTCGGCCCTGCTCCTGGTGGTCGCCTTCGCGGGCTGGAGCTACTGGCGGACCGACGGCGAAACGCGCGGCTTCGCCCTCTACGGCGTCTGCCTGCTGCTGACCCTGCTGTGGACGCCGCTGTTCTTCGCCGGCGGCGCGCACGTCCTGGCGCTCGCCGACGTCGTCGTGCTGGACCTCGTCGTGGCCGTCACGATGCTGGAGTTCGCGCGCCGGTCGAAGCTCGCGGCCTGGCTGCTCGTGCCGTACCTGCTGTGGCTGCTGTTCTCGACCGCGGTCAACGCCGCGGTCGTCTGGCTCAACTGAGCCCGTGTCTGGAGTGCGGGGGCTCCTTGGGCTCGCGCCCCTTGACCCGGACGGCGAGCAGGAACTGCCGGATCGCGTCCACCACGAGGAGCGCGGCCAGCACACCCAGCCCGATGGCACCGGCGAGCGGGCCGCCGAAGTACCGCTGCGATTCGAGCGTCGTGTCGCCGTAGGTGATCACGACGGGGACGACACCTGCCTTCCAGCACGCGAAGGCACCCCACACCGCGAGCGCGGCGAGGATCAGCTCGACCGCCCCCACCAGAGCACGCAGGGGTTTGTGCAGCCGGGCCGCGGGCCGGGTGTCCTCCGGCGGCCACAGCTCGGCCCCGGTCGGCTGGGGAAGGTCGATCACGATGAGCAGCTTCTCATGACTCTGTGGTGCGAGCACGCACCAAACCCTCGAGTGCCTCGCGCAAGGCGTCCGGATCCTTGGCCCAGGCACGGACGAAGACGCCGTCATCGAGCTTCAGCGCGACTTCGTCGTACTTCTTGGGGATCGTCCAGCCGCCGCCGAGCACGCGCGAACCGACCGGGGCCTCGTCTTCGAGAACCTCGGCGATCCGGGCCGCCTCCAGCGTTTCCCTGCCCTGCCGGTAGCCGTCGGCGGTGACTTCGAGCGAAAGGTACCGGCGGCGGGCGTACACCCACGGCACGGTGATCAGCACCAGCCCGGCCGCGACCAGGATCCAGGCGAGCCAGTGCACCGGCCCGCCGGTCACCAGTTCGGCGAGCAACCCGGCGAGGGCGAACAGCGGTGCCCACAGCAACGCCGTCCAGCCGACACCGGGTTCGCCGTAGAGGGCCGGCTCGGGCGTCATGGCAGCTCGCGCCCGACCTTCGGGAAGTGGTCGGACACACTGGGCAGGTACATCAGGATCAGCGCGATCGCCACCAGCAAGGTGGCCACCAGCAGGAACACGTTGAGCGCGCCGCGAAGTACGAGCAGCTCCACCAGCACCAGAAAGACCGCCCCCACGGTCAGCACGGTCCTGGCCGAACGCGTCCCCTCGCGGGCCTTGTAGGCGAACAACGCGAACAGGACGGCGAAGGTGACTGCCCCGGCGAGGAGCAGCCAAAGCAGCTTCTCGATGCCGGACGCGATCTGCGCCGGGTCGAGCGGCTGCCCAGGTACCGGGTTGGCGGTGACCTGCTTGACGACTCCGTCGGTCAGTTGCTGCTTCAACGCCAGGAGGGCGATCTGCCCGACGATCAGGACGACCCCGGCCCCGATCCACAGCCAGAACGAGATGGCGACCGGCTTCGGCACCGTGATCTTCTTCGCCTTCTGGCCGGGGAGAATCGGATCAGGCGCCCTCCCCCGCACGCGGCGCTCGTCGTCGGTTTCGTCGGCTGTGCTGTCGCTCACGCCGGGCAGCCTACGTGGTTCCGCAGGCCAGAGCGTTGGCGCCCGGGTAGCTTGTGCGCGAATCGACGCGATCAGTCCAGCCAAGCGGCGGCTTCGGTGGCCCAGTAGGTGAGGATCATGTCCGCGCCGGCCCGGCGGATGGACGTCAGCACCTCGAGGATCGTGCGCTCGCGGTCGAGCCAGCCGTTCGCCGCGGCGGCCTCGACCATCGCGTACTCACCCGAGATGTTGTATGCCGCGACGGGAACCGGCGAGGCCTCCGCTGCCGCCCTGATGACGTCCAAATAGGACAGTGCGGGCTTGACCATGACCATGTCCGCGCCCTCGGCGATGTCCAGCTCGATCTCACGCAGCGCCTCACGCACGTTGCCCGGATCCTGCTGGTAAGTCTTGCGGTCGCCCTTCAGCTGCGAATCGACGGCCTCGCGGAAGGGGCCGTAGAACGCGCTGGCGAACTTCGCCGAGTAGGCGAGGATGCCGGTGTCAGTGCGTCCCGCGCGGTCGAGGGCGGCGCGGATGACGCCGACCTGGCCGTCCATCATCCCGCTGGGCCCGAGCAGATGCGCACCCGCTTCCGCCTGCGCCAGAGCCATTTCCGCGTACACGCGCAGCGTCGCGTCGTTGTCGACACCGCCGTCGGAGTCGAGGACGCCGCAGTGGCCGTGGTCGGTGAACTCGTCGAGACAGGTGTCGGCCATCAGAACCGTCGAGTCGCCGAGTTCGGCCCTCAAGTCGCGCAGGGCGACGTTGAGGATGCCGTCCGGGTCGATCGCGCCGGAGCCCTCGGCGTCACGGGTCTTCGGAATGCCGAACAGCATCAGGCCGCCGACGCCGGCGTTGACCGCGTCGACGGCGGCTTTGCGCAGCGTATCGCGGGTGTGCTGGACGACCCCGGGCATGCTGGAGATCGGGCGGGGCGCGTCGATACCCTCGGCCACGAACATGGGGAGGATCAGCTGGCGCGGGCGCAGTGTCGTCTCACCGGCCAGCCTGCGCATGGCCGGAGTGGTGCGGAGCCTGCGGGGACGATGCTCAGGAAACACTCCATAGACGGTACTCCCGCCCGCTTGAGAAACGGTCCGCAGGCGCGGCTCATCGATCCGGTCGGGCGGCGGCCCCTCAGCTCAGAGAGGGTAAAGAATCACCTTTGCCCGTTTTGTGACCGGTGTGACGGCGCCGTGTGTCATGAGGGGTCCCCATAGGGCACTTTTCGTCCTATGGGGACCCCTCATGACACTGGGCGGGGCTGAGCGGGGCCGGGCTGAGCGGGGCAGGGCAGGGCCGGGCCGGGCCGGGTCAAGCGGCGTGGATCTCCACGGTCGAGCCGGTGCGCGCCTTCCGCACCCGCAGCCGGGTCGGGATCCGCTGCCGCAGCTCCTCGACGTGTGAAACCAGGCCGACCACGCGTCCGCCCGCGCGAAGTTCGTCGAGGATGTTCATGACGATGTCGAGCGTTTCGGCGTCCAGCGTCCCGAAGCCCTCGTCGATGAACAGGGTGTCCAGTAGCGCTCCGCCGGTTTCGGCGGCGACGACGTCAGCGAGGCCCAGAGCCAGCGAAAGGGACGCGAGGAAGGACTCGCCGCCCGAGAGCGTCTTCGCGGGCCGGATGGCGCCGGAGTAGTCGTCGAGCACGTCGAGCCCGAGCCCGCCGCGAGTGCCGCGGGCTCCGGCCGCGTCGGAGTGCACGAACGAATAGCGGCCTTGGCTCATCGTCCGCAGGCGCGCGGTCGCGGCCACCGCGACCTCCTCCAGCCGCGCGGCCAGTACATACGAACGCAGCGACATCTTCCGCGCGTTCTGCCCGCGTCCGTTGACCACCTCGGCGAGTGCCTTCAGTTCGAGGTACCGCTCCTCGACCGGGGCCAGCTCCGCCATCAGCGACGTCATCCGATCGGCGACCTTCGTCAGGTCGGCGTGCCGGGCCGTGGCCGTCCGCAGCACCACCAGCGCCTGTTCGGCTTCGCCCCGGGTGTCCTGCGCGGCGTCGGCCGAAGCGGCGACGTCGATCTCGTCCTCCGGCGAGATGCCGAAGAGTTCGGGCTGCGCGAGTTCCTGACGCGCGGCCTGATCCATCACCTTCGCGTCGGCGAGGCTGTTCTCGAGTTTCACGATCTGCTCGTCCGGCCGCGATGCCGTGCGCATCTCGTCGAGATCGGCGAAACCCTTGGCCCGCAACGCTTCCTTGACCAGTTTGGCTTGTTCGTCGCGCCGCTCGGCCGCGCCGAGGACACCGAGCCGAGCCTCGGCCAGCGCGTCGAGCCGGGTCGCGAAGCCGAGCAAGTGCCGCCGCCGGGTGCCGACGTCGGGGAACTCGCCGCGTGCGGATTCCAGCCGTCGTTCCCGTTCGGCCAGCCGTTCCGTGAGGCCGCGGACCTCGGTCGCGACCTCGACCGCGTACTGCTCGGCCTTGCGACGGCGTTCGGTCAGCTGCTCGACCTTCCGTTCCAGGTCACCGAGCCGGGTCTCGAGAACGGGCTTGCGACGAGCCGCCTCCGACAACGCGGCGACCAGATCGCGAGCCTCGCTGAGGGCGGCCTTCAGCGACTCCGCGGTGCGGCCGTCCAGCCGCTCGACCAGAACGGCCAGCCGGTTTTCGGCCTCCTGCGACGAGGCTTTCGCCTGCTCACGCCGGACGTCGGCCTGCTGCTCCGCGACTTCGGCGCGGCGCTCGTCCTCGGGATCGACCAGGCCGGCGATCCGCGTGGCGGGCACCGGATGCCCGGTCGCCCCACAAACCGGGCAGTTCTCACCCGCGCGCAGTCCCGCGGCGAGTTCGGCCGCCATCCCGTCGAGGCGCCGCTCCCGCAGGTCCAGCCGATGCGCACGAGCTCGCAGGTGGACGTCCACGGCCTCGCTCACCGCCGAACGCGTCCGGGTGACGGCCTGCTCCGCCTTCGGGATCTCATCGGCGTCCCGGACCAGCGCGGTCAACTCGTCGACACGAGTGCGGACGCCGTCGAGCTTCGCTTCGGCTTCGGCGGCCGAGAGCGCTTCGGCCCGCAGCGCGGCGACCCTCTCCGGCGCGGCGGCGAGTTCGACGGCGAACTCCTCGGCCTGCTTCTTCGCCTTCTCGGCGGCGGCGTTCAGCTGGTCGCGGCGAACCAGATCCTGGTGCTGCTGCTCGCTTTCGGCCACGAGTTCCGCGAGCGCCCCGGCCTCTTCACGCACGCCACCCGCACGAGCACGAAGCTCGGCAGCGGAACTGTCCCCGGCGTCAGGCACTTCTTGGGCCCGGAGCGCTTCGGCGGCTTCGGCCTCGGCGAGCTGATCCCAGCGGCGTTCGAGGAGATCGGCCTCCGCGACGACTCCCGCCGCACGATGGGCGGCTTCGACCTCCTCCGCCCACTCCGCGCGCTGCCCCGCTTGTTCGGCGATCACGGAAAGCCGCGTGTACGCGGTCCTGACCCGGCGGATGCGTTCGGCGGTGGACCGGTTCTCCTGCCAGACGGCCTCGGCGGTCTTCGCCGCTTTCCGGGCCTTCTCCTCACGTTCTCGCGCCTCGGCGACGCGCTCGGCCGATTCGGCGAGGATCGCGTCGACCCACTCGGCCTGTCCTTCTTCGGGCGCCTCCTGCCGGGCGACCTGCGCGAACCGCGCGATCCACTCCCGCAGCGACTGCTGACGCTTCTGAAGTTCGCGGCCACGTTCGGCCCGCAGGTTCGCGAACCAGTCCTCGACGCACGCGAACCGCTCGGTGCCGAACAGCCGCTCCAGCAACTCCTCGCGCTCGGCGGTGTTCGCGCGCAGAAACCGCGCGAACTCGCCTTGCGGCAGCAAGACCACCTGGAAGAACTGTTCGTGTGTCATCCCGATGAGGCGCTCGACCGTGCGCGCGACCTCGTCGATCCGGGTGATGCCTTCCGCGACGTGCCCGGCGGGCACCGTGCCGACCCAGCTCAGCACCGCCTTCGCCTGCTGGATGGTCATTCCCTCGCCGCGCCGCTTCGGCCGCTGGTACTCGGGGTTGCGCGCGATGCGCATCCGCTGGCCCTGCACGGTCAGTTCGAGGACGACCTCGGTGATCTGATCGCGGTCGGCGAGATCGCAGCGCAGCCGTTTGACCTCGCCACGCGCGCCGGGGACCGTGCCGAACAACGCGAACGCGATGGCGTCGAGCAGGGTCGTCTTCCCCGCGCCGGTGTCGCCGTGGAGCAGGAAGAGACCGTCGGTGCCAAGCACGTCGAAGTCCACCACCTCGCGGCCCGCGTACGGACCGAAAGCGGCGACCTCCAACCGGTGCAGCCTCATACTTCGCGCTCCCTGCCCGCGGCACCCAAGGCGGCCAGCACCAACCGCTCCTCGCTCTCCGACGGCGTGGAACCGCGACAGTCTTCGAGGAAGCTACGCGTGATCTCGACGTCGGATCGCCCTCGGACGGCATCGGCGTACTTCAGCACCGCACCGCCGTGACCGCCCTCCGGCAGCCAGTCCATATGCACGGCGTGAGGGAACCGCTCGCGCAGCTTGCGCATGGCGTCGATCGGGCGGACCCGGTCGGTGACGGTGAACGAAAGGAAGTGTTCGGTGAGGTCGTCGTGTTCCGGGTCCGACAGCAGGTCCGCCAGCTCACCGCGGAGCATGGCGAGAGGCCGCGGTACCGGCAGTTCGTGACGCCGGACCTCCGCGAGGCCGTCCGCGTCGAGATGCACCAGCCACACCGATTTCCGTTGGCGTGTCTCGGAAAACGAGTATGCCAGCGGGCTGCCGGAATAACGCAGGTGCTCGGCGAGGGTCTGCGGGCCGTGCAGATGGCCGAGCGCGACGTAGTCGACACCGTCGAACACCGAACCCGGCACCTGCTCGACGCCGCCGACCGCGATGGTCCGCTCGGAGTCGGTCGGCTCGCCGCCGGTGACGAAGGCGTGCGCGAGGATCACCGACCGCGTTCCGGACGGCCGCCCCGCGAGGTCCTCCCGGATCCGCCGCATCGCTTCGGTGAGGACGCCGGTGTGGCCGCGGGCCTCGGGCACGCCGAGAGCGTGGCGTGCGGGCTCCGGTTCGAGATACGGGATGCCGTAGACGGCGACCTCGCCGTGTTCGTCGGAAAACAGCACCGGCTCGGCGAGACCGTCGATCGTGGCACGCAGGTGCAGCCCGCCCGCCGCGGCGAAGTCCGCGAACGCGCCCAGCCGCGGCGCGGAGTCGTGGTTGCCGGGCGTCATCACGAGCCGTGCCCCGGCCTGACGGAGCCTGCCGAGCGCGGTGGTGGCCACGCGGACGGCCTCCGCCGAGGGCACCGCCCGGTCGTAGATGTCCCCGGACACGAGCACGACGTCGACCGACTCGGCGGCCACGAGGTCGGCGAGGTGACTGAGCACGGCGTCTTGCTCGGCGAGCAGATCGGCGCCGTGGAAGGTGCGGCCGATATGCCAGTCGGACGTGTGCAGGAGCTTCACGCAGCCCAAGGTAGGGCCGCGCACCGGCCGGAGAGGGGAGGCGCGCCCTTGGTGACGCCGCGCTTTCCGACACGCCGGGGACGGCGCAGGTCAGATACGGAGCGCGACCGGGCCGTGGCGTTTTTGTCGGTGGCTTCCGCCATGATGTCCCCGACTCGGATCCGGAGGGGAGGTACCGGTGGAGACGGTGATCACCACCGCCGCCGTCGTGCTCGCGTTGCTGCTTCTCGTGGCCGTCGCGTTGCTGTGGCGGCTGTACAACGACGGCATGCGCCGGGCGGACGCGGCGGCGAAACTGGTCGCCGCCGAACGGGCGAAAGGGGATCAGCAGCAACTCGCGCTGCGCCGGTACGAGGTGGCGTTCGCCTCGATCAGTGGACGCGGCGAGCTTGGCGAGCAGGTGCTGCTCGAAACCGCCCGCGCGCTCGGGCTTCGCGAGGAGCTGCACTTCACCCTGCAAACGGACCTGGCAGGCGGCGGTGCCGCGAAACCGGACATGGTGCTGCGGGTCGGCGGCGGGCGCACGGTGCCGGTCGACGCCAAGGCGAGCATGGCCTGCTGGGCCGAAGCGGTCGAGACGAACGATCCCGAAGAACGGCTGGACGCGCTGCGCGTGCACGTCCGGCAACTGCGGTCACGGGCGGCCGAACTGGCAGGCAAGGGATATCAGCGCTGGGCCGACGCGATCTACGGGACCATCATGTTCGTCCCGTCCGACGCCGCCGTCGTCGCCGCACTGGACACCGACCCGGAGCTGCTGCGCTGGATGCTGGATCGTCGGGTGTTCGTCTGCGGACCGACCGGATTCGCCGTACTGGCTTCCGCGGCACTGTTCGCGGCGACCGAACGCGCGCTGGTCGAGGACGTCGAGCAGGTCCGGGCCGGAGCGGCGGCCGCGCACCGGGCCGCGGGCAACGCGGTCGACGCGCTGAACCTGTCGAGCACCCACCTGCAGCGCTTCATCTCGGCACGACGCCGGGAGCTGGAAGCACTCGAAAGTTTCCGCAGCACCGTCTCCCCGCTGACGGACGCGGCAGGCAGCCCGGCGCCGGTGCCGCTGATCAGGAAGGCGGACGAGCTCCCGGCGAGCTGACGACCGCGGTTCACGACCTCGTGAGTGATTTGGGTCGTTCTAATGACGGGTGTTTTAGGTACCTACGGCGGGTGAGCCGGGTAGCGGCCGGTCCTCGAAGGACTCCTTGAGGGACCAGAGTCCCTCAAGGTTCCCCTCACCCGTCCCGAAAGGCCATCACGAGCCCCAGCAGCATCACCAGTCACAACAGCGGCGCGTGAAGGACCCCTTCCCTCGGCTGAGCCGAGAGATA
>NZ_JBFBBY010000149.1:0-17776 GCF_040682875.1 Amycolatopsis sp. NPDC051071
TGAAGGTCGAGTTTCCTCGGCTGAGCCGCGTGAAGGCCCCCTTCCCTCGGCTCAGCCGAGGGAAGGGGGCCTTCACGCGCCGCCGTGGTGACTGGTGGTGCTGCTGCTGGGGCTCGTGATGGCCTTTGCAGGACGGGTGAGGGGGAACTTTGAAGGACTCTGGGTCCCTCAAGGAGTCCTTCAAGGACCGGCCGCTACCCGGCTCACCCGCGGTAGGTACCTGAAACACCCATCGTTAGACGACCATTACCACTCACGACCAAGCGCCCAAAGCGCCCAAATCGGACACAGGTGACGAGGCCTAATGGAACTTCGCCGCCGTCCACGTGGCCCAGGTGGGCCCGGTAGCTTGGGGGTATGCCGGTTTCCTCGGGGGTCAGGAAGCGGATCAAGGAACTCCTTGATCCGGACGACGAGATCCACTACGCGTTCCCTGCCGACATCTTCGGCAGCACCAATCCCAGCGTGTTCATCGTGGTCACCCGCAAGACGATCACGATACTGTCGACCGGGTATCTGAGCAGGAAGACGCCCAAGCGCGTCATCGCGACGAGCCTGCGCAACCACCGGATCGGGCCCGTCGACACGGCGAGCACCCCGTGGTTCAAGTTCAACGGCATCGTCTACGAGATCGACGACGAATACGTCTCGGTCGTCCACGCCGCCGACGCGGAGATCATTCGTGAGGTGGCAAAACCTGAAGATCCGCTGCCGGACCTCTAAGTAATTGGTTTCGGAAATCCGTCGAGACACCGAAGGACTTCCGAACCGACCACTAAGCTCGCCGGGGTGCGCCAGCTGACATACGACGGGGTGCCGATCCCCGGCCTGAACGACCTGGTCCGGACGGCGATCCGGCTGCACCCCGCGCCGGGCGAGCCCCGCCCTGACGAGAGCCATTTCGGCGGCCCGCTGTTGTGGCCGTCGGACGAGCCGTGGCCGGAGTGCCCGGTGACCTGGCCGCCCGATCCGGACGCGTCCGACGACGCCTGGGCGGGCGGGCATCCGCTCGACGAGCGGGTCCCGGCGATGGTCAGTGCCGCCCAGCTCTTCCGCGACGACTTCCCCGAGCTGCACTTCCCGGAGAACACGGACGTCCTGCAGATCCTGTTCTGCCCGCTCGAACACAACAGCCCGTATCACCAGGGGCCCGCGGTCCGGCTGGTGTGGCGTGATTCCGGCGAGGTGGGGGAGATCGCGGACCCGCCGCCCGCTCCCGAAGGGGCCTTGCCCGAGTTCCTGCCGCGGCCCTGCGTGTTCGAGCCGTGCTCGATCGACGAACTGCCCCGTCTCTGCGACTTCCCGGCGGAGACCCGCGCCGCGCTCGGCATCCCCGAAGGCGCGGGCGACGATCCGGAGGGCTGGCCGGAGCTCGGGGAGTACTCGAAGATCGGCGGCTGGACGGCCTGGTCCGCGACCGACCGCCATGAGCTGGGCTGCCGTGACTGCGGCACGCAACTGCGGCAGACGATCGCGCTGGCCACCGAGGAACACGAGGTCGGCTGTGGCTGCGAGGTCGTCGAGGACGAACCGGCGCGCTGGTCGTTCACCCGTCAGGGGGTGCTGAACGTCTTCACCTGCCCGGCCGACGTCACGCATCCGTTCAAGGTCCGTATCGACTGACCCGCGTCCGAGGCCGCCCGCTCAGCCGGGTGGTAGCAAAGGTCCCCCGCTCCAGTGCTGGAAGACCAGGTTCGTGTGCACCCTGGCGACCTCGTCGCGGGCGGTGAGCTCGTCGAGCACCAGCCGTTGCAGTTCGGTCGCCGACGCGGTGGCGACATGCGCGAGGAAGTCATCCGGCCCGGTCAGGTGGTAGACGGCGCGGACCTCGGGGAGGGCAAGCAGATGCTCGACGAACGAGTCCACCAGAGCCCGTCGGTGCGGGCGGACCTGGACGAACAGGAGCGCTTCGAGCGGGCGGCCGAGTTTGGCGGCGTCGACCTCCGCGCGCTGGCCGGTGATCACCCCGAGTTCGCGAAGCCGGTTGACGCGGTCGAGACAGGTCGAGGGCGCGACGCCGACTTCGGCGGCCAGATCCTTGTTCGAGATCCGGGCGTCGTTCTGCAGCAGCCGCAGAATCCGCAGGTCGACCGTGCTCAGTTCGACAGAATCTGACATCGTCGAATGATATCCGAGGATATTGCGTCGTACCCGGAGAAAACCGCACCATCTCGGTATGACCGCAACGCTGCGCACCCGAGCCGTCCACGCCGGCCGTGACGACCTCACGGATCTCGGCGTCCACGCCGCTCCGCTCGACCTGTCCACGACCTACCCGTCGCGGGACAGCGTCGAAGAGGCAGGCCGCATCGACGAATTCGCGACCACGGGCTCGCTGTCCGGGCTCCCGGTCTACGGGCGGCTCGGCAACCCGACCGTCGAACGGTTCGAGAAGGCGCTTGCCGAACTCGAAGGCTTCGAAGACGCCGTCGCGTTCGCGACCGGCATGGCCGCGGTGTCGGCTTCACTGCTTGCCGCCGTCGCGCAGGGGAAGCGGCATATCGTCGCCGTCCGGCCGGTCTACGGCTGCACCGACCACATGCTCACGTCCGGTCTGCTCGGCACCGAGGTGACCTGGGCCGACCCGGAGGCCGTCGCCTCGGCGCTGCGTCCCGACACCGGACTGGTGCTGCTCGAAACGCCTGCGAACCCGACCCTGCGCGAGGTCGACGTCGCCGAGATCGTGCGTGCCGCGGGCGATGTCCCAGTGCTGGTCGACAACACCTTCGCGACTCCCGTGCTCCAGCGGCCGGGACGCCACGGAGCCCGCTTCGTCTTGCACAGCGCGACCAAGTTCCTCGGCGGCCATGGTGACGTCATGGGCGGCGTAGTGGCCTGTAGCGCCGAAGACGCCGGGATGTTGCGGCAGATTCGCTTCGCCACCGGAGGCGTGCTTCACCCGCTGGCCGGGTACATGCTGCTTCGTGGCCTTTCGACGCTTCCGCTGCGGGTCAACGCGGCATCCGCGACGGCCACCGAACTCGTCGAGCGGCTTCGTGGTCATGCCAACGTCAGCGCGGTGCACTATCCGAGCATCGGCGGCCCGCTGATCGCGTTCGAGGTCGACGGCGATCCACACGCGCTCATCGGCGCGGTCCGGCTGATCACCCCGGCCGTCAGCCTCGGCAGCGTCGACTCGCTCATCCAGCATCCCGCGTCGATCAGCCACCGGATCGTCGCCGAGGACGACCGACACGGCGCGGGTGTCACCGATCGGCTCATCCGCATGTCAGTGGGCCTGGAGGACGTCGAGGACCTGTGGCACGACCTGGATCAGGCACTCAAGGCCTGCTGAGGCGAGTGCGATCGTGATCACTCGGATGTCGACAAATCGCCTGAGCTGGCTAACCTGGTCGGGTGAAAGATCTGGTCTCGTCCTGGGTGGAATCTTCGGCTCGTAGCACGCTTTCGCGGCTCCATGAGCAGATCGGCGTAGCCGGACTGGCCGCCACGGTGGCCCTTCCCGGGCTGGCCGCCGTCGTCGACCAGCACTCGGCCGCGGTGCGGGACATTCTCGCGGTGGGGGTCGAAGGTTCGGCGGCGGTCGCCGGGGCGGTGCTCCTCGCCGGCTACGCGCGCGGGCTGCTCGACGAGGCGAGGGCCAAGGGCTGGACGTTGCGTGCGCCCGCCGATCTGACCGCATGGAGCACCAGCGACTGGACGACAGCGCGTCTGGTCGGCGTGTGTTCGCTGGCCGCCACGATGGACGACCGCCGCGCACAGCGGACCGGGAACGGGTAGGGCGGCCGGACGCCCCACCCGTTCCCGTACAAGGTCAGCGGTACTCCGGCGGAGGGGGCATTGACCCACCGGAGGGCCGCTGGCCGGGATCCTGGTGCGGGGGCACCTGCCCCTGGCTGGACGGGAACTGCCTGCCGGACTGCCGCGTCGTCGCCGATTCGGTCGCCGCGTGCTGACCGGCGGGAACCGGCGTGTAGCCGGACGACTGCTCGGCGGGCACCCCACCGGAACGGCCGGCGTCCTCACGGCCTCGCTGATAGGCCTCGGTCTGCGCCTTCGCGGCGGGGATCTCCTCCTCGGCCCGGCCGAGCCACTTCTCCCAGCGCTGCTGCATCGGCTTGATCAGGCCGCCGCCGACACCGACGACGGCGATCCCGCCGACGGTCGCGAGCACGGCGATCAGCACCGGCATCGTGACCGCGGTGGCCACCCCGATCTGGTTCAGCGCGGCGATCACGCCGAGGCCCCAGATGAACACCGAGGCGATGGTGGCGAGCACCTTGCCGTAGGAGACACCGCCGAGGGCGTTTCCGATCAGGTCCTTGACCGCCTTGGCGACGGCGCCGGCGATCACCACGATGACGATCGCGACGATGGCGCGCGGCAGCCAGGCGACGATGTCGTTGAGCAGCGAGCTCACCGGGTTGGGGCCGAATACGCCGAACGCGATCTGCAGCGCGATCAGCAGGATGGCGTAGTAGATGATCTTGCTGATGATGTTCGACGCGTCGAACTGGCTCCGCGCGAGCATCTGTTTGAAGCCCCCGCGTTCGAGGAGGCGATTGAACCCGACCTTCTCGAGCACCATGCTCACGGCCTTCGCGATCGCCTTGGCGATCAGCCAGCCGATGAACAGGATGACCAGGAACGCGAGCAGCTTAGGGACGAACGTGGCGACCGAGCTCCAGGCGCTGGACACGCCTTGGCCGAAATCGACGGCCGCCAGTGCTGTTGTGGCCACTGGGCTTCTCCCTTCCCACGGCTGGACGATCCAGACTGGTGAGGAGGAAATACCCGGTGATCAAACAGTTACACCTTCGTCACTCGGACGAGTGGTTCAGCCGCAGCAGCCGCCTCCGCAGCAGCCACCGCCCCCACCTGCGGGAACAGGGGCCGGGCCGGACGACGATCCGGTCAGCGCGACGGTCGTCAGCAGCTTGACGGTGTCCTGGTGGCCCTCCGGGCACGACGCGGGCGCGCCGGATTCACTCATCGGCCGCAACAGTTCGAAGGTCTCGGTGCACTCGCGGCAGCGGTAAGCGTAAGTCGGCATGTCCGGCATTATCCCATCTCCTCCCGGCTCTTGGGGTGGCAAGCTGGGTCGCGTGGAACTGCCTGTCGCGGCACACGTGCCGCACCTCGGCCAAGTCGTCCCGTCCGTCCTTTCCGCGCTCGGCGCCGCCGAGTTCACGAACTCGTTGGGCCTGGGGGAGGCGTCGAGCGCCTGCGTCCTGCTCATCGACGGTCTCGGCTGGGAACTGCTGGCCGAGCACGCCGCCGACGCACCCGTGCTCACCCGGCTGGCGAAGTCGCCGATCCGGGTCGGCTTCCCGGCCACGACCGCGGCCGGGCTCGGCGCGATCGGCACCGGGCTGGCGTCGGGGGAGCACGGCCTTGTCGGGTACAGCTTCGAGGTTCCGGGTGCCGGGGTACTGAACGCGTTGCGCTGGACCAGTCACGAGGACGGCGGTGATCTCCGCGGCGCGCTGCCGCCGCGCGAGGTGCAGCCGCTGCCGACGACGTTCGAGCGTGCCGCGGCCGCCGGGATCACCACCAGCGTGGTCTCGTCCGCGAAGTTCTCCGACACCGCGCTGACCCGCGCGACGCAGTCCGGCGCCCGGTACGTCGGCGTCCACGCGCTGGGCGACCTGGCCGCGGGCATCCTGCGCTGTCTCGGCACACGGCCGTCGTTCTGCTGGGGCTACCACAGCGAACTCGACATGCTGGGCCATGTCTACGGGCCGGGTTCGGCGCCTTGGCGGATGCAGCTGCGGCAGGTCGACAGGCTCGTCGAGTCCATTGTGGACGGCCTGCCGCCGGGTGCGCTGCTCGCGGTCGTCGCCGACCACGGCATGGTGACCGTGGAGGACGCGCTCGACATCGACGACACCCCCGCGTTGCTCGGCGGGGTCCGGGCCGTCGGCGGCGAGGTCCGGGCGCGGCACGTCTACAGCGAACCCGGCGCCGAGGCCGACGTCCTCGCGGCCTGGCGCGAAGTGATCGGCGACCGGGCGTGGGTCCTTTCGCGCGACGAAGCCGCCGAAGCCGGCTGGTTCGGGCCTGTCGCCGACCGGGTCCGGCCGCGCATCGGCGACGTCGTCGTGGCGGCGAAGGACCGCTTCGGGCTCAAGCGCGAACTGGCCGAGGTCGTCGAGTCCTCCCTGGTCGGCCAGCACGGTTCGCTGACCTCGGCCGAACAGCTCGTCCCTCTGGTACTCGCGCGTGCCTAGCCCGCGTTTAGTCCTCTAGTTGCGGTCCTTGCACGCGCATCTATCGCAAGTAGGGCTCGGGCTTGTCCATGAAGGATTTGGGACACTCGACGTCCTTCATAGACGCTGACAGAGAACCTGAATCGCCCTTCGCGACTCCCGAGACCGACCACGTCACTCGGGCTTCCGGGCCGAGAACTCCACGCTTCGTTTCGGTACGTGGTCGACCTTGATGTCGGTGAAGCCCGCCTCCAGGAGCCGGGGCCACACCGACACCGGGTCGAGTGCGTTCATCGTGTCTCCGAGGTGGAAGAGCCGGAACGGCGCGCTCGCCAGGCTGTCCATCGCGCGCAGGACGCCGCCAGGCCGGAGCACGCGAAACGCCTCGGCGAAGATTTTGTCCTGCAACGCCGTCGTCGGAACGTGGTGCAGCATCGTGAAGCAGACGACCGCCGAAAACTCGCCGTCCTCGAAGGGCATCGCGGCACCGTCGCCGTGGACGATCCGTACCCGGCCGTCGAATTCCCGTTTCAGGAGATCCGCCGACGCTTCGTCGATCTCGACGGCGGTGAGCTTCGGGACGAGCTCGACCAGCGCCCTGGTGGTCGCGCCGTAGCCGGGGCCGACCTCCAGCACGGAGTCGCCGAGGTCGAAACCGGCGACGTTGCCCGGCATCTCGGCGGCGACGGCCTTCGCCCAAAGCGCGGAACTGCACAGTTTGCGGTGCACCAGGTTCATCGGCATGACTTCGAAGTTAGCCGTGACCGATAGGCGATAGGCTGCCAACCGATGTCGAGAATCGGACTCCTTCCCCCGATGCCGACGGCGATGGTGCTCGGCGAGATGGAGCTGCCCGCGGGCACCTGGTTGCCGTGGCACGAGCACGACGGCCACCAGCTCGCCTGGGCGGCGCGGGGGATCCTGGGTGTGAATGTCGGCGAGCAGTACTGGGTGCTGCCGCCGACGCGGGCGTTGTGGATTCCCGCCGGTGTCCCTCACCGGACCGGCGCGACCGCCCGCTCCGTGCTCCAGGGTATCTACGCCGAGCCCGCCCAATGCCCGGTGCGCTGGCCGGTTCCGACCCTCGTCGCCGTCCGGCCCCTGCTGCGGGAACTGCTGGAGCACCTCGGCTCGGCCGTGCTCGGTCTCGACGCGCGCCGCCGGGCCGAGGCTGTCGTCTTCGACCTGCTCGAACCGGTGGACGTCGTGCCGATCACCGTGCCGATGCCGTCGGACGCGCGGGCACTGGCCGTCGCGCGCGCGGTGATCGGTGACCCGGCGGACCGGCGCGGCCTCGCGGAGTTCGCCCGCGAGGCGGGTGCGAGCGAACGCACTCTCGCACGGCTGTTCCTCGCCGAATGCCGGACCACGTTCGGCCTGTGGCGGGTGCAGGCGCGGCTGCGCGCGTCATTGCCGCTCCTGGCCGAGGGGATGCCGCTGACCGCGGTCTCCCGCCGGATCGGTTACTCGTCGCCGAGCGCGTTCGTCGTCGCCTTCCGCCGGACCGTGGGTGTGACGCCGGGCGCCTACTTCGGCGGCTGAGCGAGGGCTCGATATACCGTTTCGGGGTGCCACGACGTAACCGGCCCGATCGCGGCGGACGCCCAGACCTCGGCGCGTCGACCGGCTGGGCGCGCTCCGAATCGGCTCAGGACGGCGACTGGCTGGTGCGTACCGTGCCCGGCGCGCAGGCCACCAAGGACTACCGCTGCCCCGGCTGCGACCACGAGATCCGGCCGGGGACCCCGCATCTGGTCGTCTGGCCCGCCGACGAGACCGGCGGGGTCGCCGACCGCCGCCATTGGCACAAGCCTTGCTGGGACGCGCGTGGCAGACGCCGCCCCGGCCGCTGGTGAGTGTCAGCGCCGCAGATGCAGTGATGGTTCTCCCGCGAACTCCTCCTCCGTGTGGATCTTGAAGCCGAGCCGCTCGGCGACCCGGATCGACGGTTTGTTGGACGCCATGATGTTGGCGATCACCGGGACGTCGGGGATCTCCCGCTCGGCCCATTCGACGGCGGCGGCCGCCATCTCCGTCGCGTAGCCTTTGCCCCAGGTGAACGGCCAGAAGCGGTACGCGAGGTTCAGCACGCGCTCGCCGTTCCATTCGTGATACCGGACGCCGCCGAAACCGGCGATCTCGTCCGGATCGTCCAAAGCGGACACCGTGAGATAGCCGAAACCATGCTCGGCCCATTGCTTCATCCAGGCGTCGAACAGTTCCCGTGCGCCTTCGACGGTGTGCGGCTCCGGATTGAACTTGTTCGTTTCCGGATCGGCCTGCAACGCGACGATGTTCTCGCGGTCCGCCTCGCGCAGCCGTCGCAGCAGCAGCCTCTCCGTCTTGATCTCTGTCAGCACGATCCGACGGTAGCGCGCGGGTACGACAGAATTGTCGCCATGACGGAACTCCCGCTGGTACTGCTGCACGCCTTCCCCGTCGACGCCCGCCTGTGGGACGCGGTGCGCGCGCCGCTCGCGGAACGGTTGCGGGTGATCACCCCCGACCAGCGCGGTCTCGGCCGCAGCCCGCTGCCCGAGTCCGGGCGGGAACCAAGCCTCGACGACGCCGCCCGCGACGTCGTGGCGCTGCTCGACCGGCTCGAACTCGACAAGGTCGTCCTCGGTGGCTGTTCGATGGGCGGCTATCTGACGATGGCGGTGCTGCGCCTGGCACCGGAACGCGTCGGCGGGGTCGTGTTGATCGACACGAAGGCGACGGCTGACACGCCTGAAGCGGCGCAGGCAAGGCACGACGTCGCGGCCCGGGTCGAGGAGGAAGGCGCCGGATGGCTGGCCGACGCCGTCATACCCGGTCTGCTCGCCGAAAAGGCGCGCCCGGAAGTGGTCGAGCGCCTTCGCGAACTGATCACGTCGCAGCCGCCGTCGGGGATCGCGTGGGCGGCGCGGGCGATGGCGGCCCGCCCCGATTCGGTCGAAACGCTGCGTTCGGTGGACGTGCCGGCGCTGGTCGTGGTCGGCGAGGAGGACGGTTTGACGCCTCTGGAAGCGGCGAACCTCCTGGTGGAGACACTGCCGGGAGCGACACTGGTCGTGCTGCCGGAAGCGGGACATCTGACGCCGCTGGAGGATCCGGCAGGAATCGTCGAAGCGATCTTGGGCTGGCACCCGGCGTGATGACCGTTCCCTCCGCCCATTTAAAGATATAGCGCACCGGGGGACTTGCGGCAAGCCCCCATTCCCGGTCCACAATTCTCGCCTTCATGTTTTTGCCGAAGGGGGAATCCCATGCGTGTGCTCCTGTCCACGATCGGGACGAGGGGTGAGGTGCAGCCGTTGGTGGCACTGGCGGTGCGGTTGCGGGAACTCGGCCAGGACGTCCGGCTGTGCGCGCCGCCGGATTTCCGCGAATGGGCGGAGGGACTCGGGATCTCCTTCGCCCCCATGGGGCCTGAACTGCGGTCGACCGCGAAACCGGATTCCGCGATGGTGAAGGCCATGGCCACGCCCGAAGGGCGCCGTCAGCTGGCCGAAGCCATGGTGGTGAACCAGTTCGAGACGCTGTCGCCGGTGGCCGAAGACTGCGACGCCGTCGTCGCGGGAATGGCCTTGAACATCGCCACCCATTCGGTGGCCGAACGGAAAGGCATTCCGTATTTCTTCACCGCTTACTGCCCGATAACGCTGCCTTCGCTGCACCATCGTCCGCCCGTTTTCTCCGGATGGGCGCCGAAAAATCCCGACGCCGGCATCCCGGTCTTATGGGCCGAGGACGCGGAACGGTGGAACGAGCAGTGGGGCGGTGTGCTCGACGGGCAGCGGAAAGCACTGGGCCTTGGACCGGTCGGCGACGTCCGCGGCCACATTTTCACCGAGCGGCCGTGGCTGGCCGCCGATCCGGTGCTGGCGCCGTGGCTGGGACCGTCGGCGCTGGACGTGCACCAGACCGGCGCCTGGCTGCTGCCCGACCACAGCCCGCTTTCCCCGGAACTAAAGGCGTTCCTCGACGACGGCGAACCACCCGTCTACTTCGGCTTCGGGAGCATCCGGGCGCCGGAAGAGATCGCGAAGGCGATGATCGAGGCGGCGCGGGCGCACGGACGGCGGGCGATCGTGTTCCGGGGCTGGACCGGCCTTGCGCTGATCGACGACGAACCCGACTGCCTCGCCATCGGGGACGTCAACCAGCAGGCGCTCTTCCCCCGGGTCGCGGCGGTCGTGCACCACGGCGGCGCGGGTACGACCACGGCGGCGACGCGGGCGGGAGTGCCGCAGGTGCTCGTCCCGCAGATGTTCGACCAGCCCTATTTCGCCGAGCGCGTCCAGGAACTCGGCGTCGGGACCTCGATCACCGGGGAGCCTTCGGCGGAGTCGCTGACCTCCGCGCTGTCTCGGGTGCTTGAGCCCGGCGTCGCCGCGCGGGCACGTCGTGTCGGGGGAGAGGTGCGAGTGGACGGGACCGAGGTGGCGGCGAGACTCCTGATGGAGTCGGTCTAGCTCCCTGCCCGCAAGTAGTCCTCTAGTTGCGGTGGTTCGCAGTACGAACTTCCGCAACTAGAGGACTACTTGCGGAAGTAGCGCTCAAGGGCCGCCTCGGCCTCACCGAGCCGCTCAGGGAACCGCCGCGCGATCACGAACCGCCAGGGAACCTCGAAGAGCCGGCGAAGCGCGAGGAACGGCTCAAGCGACGAAGGCGCCACATCGGCCGAGTACGCGGAGAGACCCGAAGGGCCGAGGTCCGCGTAAAGGACGGCGAGATCCCAGCCGAGCGGACCGCGCCAAGTGTCCTCGAAGTCGAGCCAGCACGGCCCGGCCGCCGTCGCGACGACGTTCCCCGAATGGGCGTCGCCGTGTAAAGGACGCGGCGAGTCGTCCGGAAGTGCCGCCACCACCCGATCGAGTTCCTCGTACAGCCGCGGGGCCGCACCGTCCATGGAGGAGCCATGCCGGTCGAGCAAGGTCCGAAGGTCGTTGACCGGCCCGAGTTCGGGCAGGTCGCCGGGGAAGTCCGTGAGCGCCTCGTGCACCCGCGCGAGCGAAGAAGCCACTTCCCGCGGCGACAGCGTGTCTCCCGGCTCATGCGGCGTGTAATGCCAGAGAGTGACAGGCAAACCGTCGGCGAAATGTGGTCCGGCCGGGGGATCCGTGGTGGGTGAGACGACGAGCACATCACGTTCCGTGAGGTATTTCGACAGCTCGACGTCGCGCTGGAGCCAGTCCGACGGCGAGTGCCGGGCGAAGCGGGTCGTGCCCGGCACCCGCGCTACCACCGGACCCAGTCTCACCAGCACGTTCGACTTGAAATGCAGGACATCGGGATCGCCGGTCGGCAACCCGTACCGATCACCCACAGCGATCGCCGCGGCGACCCCCGCACGCGTGTATTCGTCGGCCACGACGCGATCTTGCCAGCCGGTGCGCGCGACGGTGGGTAGTGAGGGCTACGATCCCCACTAGCCGCTGTACCGGGTCCCGAACCCGGCCGACGGCAGAACATTGACCACCACAAGGTTTGAGTGTTGGAGGCAGGAGTGACGGCCGTAGCCCCCAAGCCGATCGCCACGCGCCCATACCCCGCGCGCGAGTCGGTTAAGGGTTCGTACCTGCTGCGGTTGTTCCGCACGACGGACCACAAGCAAATCGGCATCATGTACCTGGTCACGTCGTTCGCCTTTTTCATGGTGGGCGGCGCGATGGCGATGCTGATCCGTTCGGAACTCGCGCGGCCGGGACAGCAGTTCCTGTCGCAGGAGCAGTACAACCAGCTGTTCACGATGCACGGCACGATCATGCTGCTGCTGTACGCGACGCCGATCCTCTTCGGATTCGCGAACTTCGTGCTGCCGCTGCAGATCGGTTCGCCCGACGTCGCGTTCCCGCGGCTGAACGCGTTCTCGTACTGGCTGTACCTCTTCGGCGGCCTGATCGTGATGTCCGGCTTCCTGACCCCGGGTGGCGCCGCCGACTTCGGCTGGTTCGCCTACACCCCGCTGTCGGATGCCATCCACTCGCCCGGCGTCGGCGCCGACCTGTGGATCGCCGGTCTGGTGGTCTCCGGTCTCGGCACCATCCTCGGTGGCGTCAACATGATCACCACGGTGGTCTGCCTGCGCGCCCCCGGCATGACGATGTACCGGATGCCGATCTTCACCTGGAACATCCTGGTCACCAGCATCCTGATCCTGCTGGCGTTCCCGATCCTGACCGCGGCCCTGATGGGCCTGCTGGCGGACCGGCATCTCGGGGCGCATGTGTTCGACCCCGCGAACGGCGGCGTGATCCTCTGGCAACACCTCTTCTGGTTCTTCGGCCATCCAGAGGTCTATATCGTGGCCCTACCGTTCTTCGGGATCGTGTCTGAGATCTTCCCGGTCTTCAGCCGCAAGCCGATTTTCGGATACAAGGGCCTGGTCTGGGCGACGCTGGCGATCGCCGCGCTGTCGGTGGCCGTGTGGGCGCACCACATGTACGCGACCGGCGCCGTGCTGCTGCCGTTCTTCTCCTTCATGACCTTCCTGATCGCGGTCCCGACCGGCGTGAAGTTCTTCAACTGGATCGGCACGATGTGGAAGGGCCAGCTGTCCTTCGAGACGCCGATGATCTTCTCGATGGGCTTCATCGTCACGTTCCTCTTCGGCGGTCTGACCGGCATCATGCTGGCCGCGCCGGCGATCGACTTCCACGTGTCCGACAGCTACTTCGTCGTCGCGCACTTCCACTACGTGCTCTACGGCACGATCGTGTTCGCCACGTTCGCCGGGATCTACTTCTGGTTCCCGAAGATCACCGGCCGCATGATGGACGAGAAGCTCGGCAAGTGGCATTTCTGGACCACGTTCCTCGGCTTCCACATGACGTTCCTGGTGCAGCACTGGCTTGGCGCCGAAGGTATGCCGCGGCGGTACGCGGACTACCTGCAGTCCGACGGCTTCACCACGCTGAACACGATCTCCACGATTGGCGCGTACATCCTCGGTGCCTCGACGCTGCCGTTCATCTGGAACGTCTTCAGGAGCTACCGGTACGGCGAGATCGTCACGGTGGACGACCCGTGGGGCTACGGCAACTCGCTCGAATGGGCGACGTCCTGCCCGCCGCCGCGGCACAACTTCACCGAGCTGCCGCGGATTCGGTCCGAGCGTCCGGCGTTCGAGCTGCACTACCCGCATATGGCCGAGCGCATCCACTCCGAAGGTGAGATCGGCTTCTTCGGGAAGCAGAAGGTCAACACCCACCGGGCGCCGTCCCAGGTGCTCACCGAGGCGGTCATGCCGGGTGATCACTCCGAGGACAACTCCAGCGAAAAGTGACCCGATAAACGGAAAGGGCGCGTGCCTTGCCTCACACCGAGGCAAGGCACGCGCCCTTTTTTGCTTTGATTCAACCCAGTCGTTGCCGCTGAGAGAGACTGAACCCGTGACGCAGACACCAGTTCTCATCACCACCACCGGTCCCGACAAGCCGGGCGTGTCCTCCGTGCTGTTCGCCGTGCTGTCGCGCCACGACGTCGACGTCCTCGACGTCGAGCAGGTGGTCATCAGGGGCCAGCTGGTGCTCGGCGTGCTCGCCGGGGTCTACCGCGATCCCGAAGGCCTGCAGGAGTACGTCGAACAGGCGATGGCGTCGGTCGGGATGCAGGTCGAGGTGAAGATCGGTTCGGCGATCGGTGCCGACCCGTTCGCCATCGGACAGAAGGACTCGACGCATGTCCTGCTGATGCTCGGCCGTCCGGTGACCGCGCGGGCGTTCTCCGACGTCGCGCGCCGTCTCGCCGCGCTGGACGTCAACATCGACTCGATCCGCAGCGTCGCCGACTACCCGGTCACCGGGCTGGAGCTGTACACCTCGCTCGCCCAGGACACTCCCGAAGCCGACGCCGCGCTGCGGACCGCGCTGGCCGACGCCGCCGTCGAGGCCGGGATCGACATCTCGGTCGAGCGGGCCGGGCTCGCCCGCCGGGCCAAGCGCCTGGTCGTCTTCGACGTCGACTCCACGCTCATCCAGGGCGAGGTCATCGAGATGCTCGGCGCGCACGCCGGTGTCGAGCCCAAGGTCCGCGAGATCACCGAAGCCGCGATGCGTGGCGAGCTGAACTTCAGCGAGTCGCTGGAGCGCAGGGTCGCGCTGCTCGAAGGGCTGCCGGAGTCGGTGCTCGACGAGGTCGCCGCGTCGATCGAACTCACCCCGGGCGCGCGCACGACCATCCGCACGCTGAAGCGGATGGGCTTCCGCTGCGGGGTCGTCTCCGGCGGCTTCACCAAGATCATCCAGTCCCTTGTGGACGATCTCGGCCTCGACTTCGCCGCTGCCAACGAACTCGAAGTGGTCGACGGCAAGCTCACCGGCCGCGTGGTCGGCGAGATCGTCGACCGCGCCGGCAAGGCGACCGCGCTGCGCCGGTTCGCCGAGGAGTACGACATCTCGCTGCAGCAGTGTGTCGCGGTGGGCGACGGGGCGAACGACATCGACATGCTTTCGGTCGCCGGGATGGGTGTCGCGTTCAACGCGAAGCCCGCGCTGCGCGAGGTCGCCGACACCGCGCTTTCGCATCCGTACCTCGACGCCGTGCTGTTCCTGCTCGGCGTCACCCGGGGCGAGATCGAGGCCGCCGACGCGGCCGACGGTCTCGAACTGTCCCGGCCATGAGCGTCCTGGAGCCGCTGGCCGCCCGGTACGCGTACTGGCTCGGCCTCCCGGCTGAAGACACGGTGGACACCTGGGACGAGGATCCCGCCGAGGTCCGCGCCATGCCGGTGATCCTGCGGATGGAACGTGCCGAACCGCCGTCCCGGACCGCTTTGCTGGAAGCTGCCGCGGCGGCCGCCGTCGCGGTCTGCCTCGACGAGCGCGCCGAGCCCGAGGGAGAGTGGCACGAGCCGCTCAAGGCCTGGGTCGACGGCCGGATCCGCAAGGTCGCGCGCCGTGCGCGAGGTGCGCACTGGCAGGCGGTCCAGGAGCTTCCGGGTATCACGATCGAGGTCGACGGCGCCGAGGCGCGGGCCTTGGTCCCGGGCCGCGTCGTCGATACGCCGAAAGAGGTTTCGCGCCTGCAGATCTCCGGGAGCGAACTTCCGGCCGACGAGCCGGGACCCGCTTCGGACGGTGTCCCGCGGCTGCTGCTGAACCCCGAGGTCTCGATGACCGTCGGAAAGGGGGCCGCCCAGGTCGGGCACGCGACGATGATCCTCGCCGCGCTGCTGGACGAAGCCGAACGGGCCGTTTGGGCCGAGACCGGCTTCCGGTGCTCGGTGCGGACCCCGCCGGTCGCGACCTGGAAGGCGCTGTGCCCGGTCGAGGACCCGGAGGGTTCGTGGCGTCGTGACGGGGTCGTCGCGGTCCGGGACGCGGGGTTCACCGAGGTTGATCCCGGAACGGTCACTGTCCTCGCCCAACGGGCTTGACCTCCTATACTCCCCTGCATGGGTGACCGGCTGATCGCCGGGCGCTACCGCTTGGAGGAGCGGATCGGCGCCGGGGGAATGGGTGTGGTCTGGCGTGCCACGGATCAGGATCTCGGGCGGGTCGTCGCGCTGAAGCGTTCGCAGGCTGGGGACAGTGGTCAGATCCGGCGTGAGGCGCGGATCGGCGCGGGTTTGCATCATCCGAACGTGGTCACCGTCTTCGACGCGGTGATGGACGGTGACGACCGCTGGCTGGTGATGGAGTATCTGCCGTCGCGCAGTCTCGCGGACATTCTCGACACCGATGGGCCGCTCGCGCCCGGCAAGGTGGCGAAGATCGGTGTCCAGCTCGCCGCGGCGCTCGCGGCGATGCACGAAAAGGGCATGGTCCACCGCGACCTGAAACCAGGGAACGTCCTGGTCGCCGAGGACGGGACCGCGAAGCTCACCGATCTCGGTATCGCGCAGTGGGCGGAGGTGACGCGCACCGGCGGTGGTCTTGATGTCGGGACTCCGGGGTATGTGGCGCCGGAGATGGCCGAGGGGCAGCCGGCGGGTGCCGCGGCGGATGTGTTCTCGCTGGGTGCGACGTTGTTCGCGGCTGTCGAGGGGACGTCGGTGTGGGGGGATGCGAGCGCGGGGCCGTTCGTGCAGTTGCGGCGGGCGACGGTGTACACGCTGGAGCCGATGCGTCAGGCCGGTCCGCTGGCGCCGGTACTGGCCGAGTTGCTGAGACGCAAGCCACCCGGGCGGCCGAGCGCCATCCGCGCCGCCGAACTCCTGGGCGAGCTTTCGGACGTCTCTGCTCCTTCGCGTGCGAGGAGGCTCCGGCTGTCGAAGCGCGCCGTCGCGATCGGAGCCGTCGCCGCGACCCTGGTGCTAATGGGTGGCCTGGTCTACGTCACGCGGGAACCGGCGTCGATGGCCGCGCCCCCGCGCCCGGCCGATTCGGTCGGCGACCCTCGGACGGCCGACCCTTGTTCGCTGCTGGACCCGTCGGTGCTGAAGCAGTTCGGCACGCCTGAAATCGATTCGGCCATCGGCAACTTCAACGCTTGCAGCATCCTCCTCCGGAAGAGCCCCGAAGACGGGGACATCATCGACATCCGGCTCGAATTGACGATCCCGGAGTCGCCGTTGCTGGAGAAACCGGCACCAGGGCAGTTGAGCGTGCGCGAGGTGCCGGGTGATCCCGAAGAGAAATGCGACCGGGAGATCCCGCTGCCGGACGGCAACCAGGTCTGGGTGCATGCCAAGCACATCCAGGGCTGGCACGCCCATCTGTGCGATTACGTCGATCCGGTGGCCGTACACGCGGTCAGCTTGCTGAACCGGGGACCGATCCCGCGACGTTCCACTCCTTTCCCGGCCGGGACGCTCGGGAGTCTCGACGCTTGCGCGCTGGGCGGAGACCAGGCTCGAGAGATCGTCGAAGGCCCCGCCGATCCCGATCCGGTCTTCGGTAACTGGGAGTGCTACTGGAACCATCGTGAGCTGCAGGTGGCCATCCGGTTCGAGCGCAAGTGGCTGGAGGAGACGGACGGCACGCGCGTTCCTCTCGGCATGCGGGACGCCTACCTCGAAGTCGTCGAAGAGGGGTGGAATGCGTGTCAGGCCGAGATTCCGCATCGCTCCTTCACCGGGGCGGGCCGTGACATGATCGAATCGGTGGAGATCTACGTTTCGCACAAGGTCAAGCCACCGAGGGAGATGTGCGGTGCGGCGGAACGGCTCGCCAGGGCCATCGCGCCCAAGCTGCCGGCACTCTGAAAGTCTGAAAGGGAAGACCGTGACCTTGGAAGTCCAGCGCGACGGCGAGCACCGCTTCGTCGGCCGCAACGAACGCGGCGCCGAAGTCTTGATCGGCCGCAAGGGTGCCGAGGGCGCCTTCTCACCGGCCGAACTGCTGCAGATCGCCGCGGCGGGCTGCTCGGCCGTCACGGCGGAGAACCTCATCACGCGCCGGATCGGGGAGGACTCGAAGTTCCGGGTTGGCGTGACCGCGGACAGGCGCGAAGACGCTTCGGAACTCGACGGCGTTCATGTCACCTTCGACGTCGACGTGTCCTCGCTGCCCGCTTCGGAGCGAGAGGCGCTCGCGACGGCGGTGGACCGCGCCATCGAGCGACTGTGCACGGTAAGCCGGACGCTCAAGAAGGGGATCCCCGTCAGCGAGAGCTTCCCGGTCGAGTAGGCCCCGTAAGTACATGAAGGCCCCCTTCCTTGCGCTAGGCGCAAGGAAGGG